>JAKAPV010000022.1:7330-18781 GCA_021806845.1 Bacillota bacterium
TCCGATCTGGTTCGGGAAGTTGCCGTCCGGCTCGCAGAAGAGTTCCTCGACGTCCATGCCGAGATCGCGCAAGACCTGGGGCGCGTACGGTCCGCCTGCGCCGTTGCCTGCGTCCGCGACCACGCGCAGTCCTCGCATCCCCTCCGGAAAGAGCTCCCGCATCCGCTGGCGATAGGCCGGAAAGATGTCGAACTGCCGCACCGCACCGCCCGCAGGCGCAGGCATTGCGCTGCGCGCGAGTTCGTACACATCCTGGATCTCCTGCCCGTACAGCGTTCCCGGGCCCAGCGCAAGCTTGAACCCGTTCATGTTCGGCGGGTTGTGGCTTCCCGTGATCATGACGGCCGGCCTGATGCCGAGGTGATGTCTGGCGAAATATACGAAGGGGGTCGGGACCATGCCGACATCGACGATTTCGCGCATGCCTCCGTCCAAGAGCCCGTCGCGGAACGCCTCCGCGAGCTCCGGAGAGGAGAGGCGGCAGTCGCGGCCGAGGATGCAGGTCGACTCACCGTGGCGCAGCCAGTACCTGGCGGTCCCGAGCGCGATCTGGCGGGCGATGGGGGGTGTCAAGTCTTGTCCGACGTGGCCGCGGATGTCGTACTGCCGGAAGAGTTCTGGTGCGAGTTCCAAGCGTCTATCACTCCAAGGCGAGGATTGGCACACCTTCTACGCGGCGCAGCCCTTAGCCTCCCTCACCTTGTCGCTTGGACCACCATGCGCGTAGAATGACAATGGTTAAGGGAGGGCAGGCGCCGTCCCGTATTTCTTGCGGTTTCGCCGAAGGCGCGCGGCGCCGTCGGCTCCCATGACGGAGGTGCGCAGATGGCAGAAAGGCGCGAGACCCTCTCGTGGCTCGAGGTGCAGCGGTTATACCGTCCGCGGGACGTCCAGGTGGACTACGACCGCGACCTTGCGGACCCCGGCGAATATCCCTACACGCGCGGCATCCATCCCGGGATGTACCGGGAACGGCTGTGGACGATGCGCCAGTTCGCCGGGTTCGGCACGGCCAAGGAGACGAACGAGCGCTTCCACTATCTATTGCGGCAGGGGCAGACTGGCCTCTCCACGGCATTCGACATGCCGACCCTGATGGGCTATGACTCGGACGACCCGCACGCGCTGGGCGAGGTGGGCCGCGAGGGCGTCGCGATCGACTCCCTGCGGGACATGGAGCGCCTCTTCGCTGGCATCCCGCTCGGCGAGGTCTCCACGTCCATGACGATCAACGGCCCGGCCATCATTCTCTTCGCGATGTATCTCGCCGTCGCGGAGCGCCAGGGCGTGCCATGGGAGAAGGTTCGGGGCACGCTGCAGGCCGACATCCTAAAGGAATACATCGCGCAAAAGGAATACATCTTCCCGCCCAAGCCGTCGATGCGCCTGATCGTCGACATGATGGAGTTCGCCGCCCGCGAGGTTGTGCAATGGAACACCATCTCGATTTCCGGCTATCACATCCGCGAAGCTGGCTCGACCGCCGTGCAGGAACTCGCCTTCACGCTGGCGGACGGCTTCGCCTACGTCGAGGCGGGTATCGCGCGGGGCATGGACGTGGATTCCTTCGCGCCGCGGCTCTCCTTCTTCTTCAACGCCCACATGGACTTCTTCGAGGAGATCGCCAAGTACCGGGCCGCCAGGCGGATCTGGGCGCGCCGCATGCGCGAGAAGTATGGCGCCAAGAACCCGCGCTCGTGGATGCTGCGCTTCCACACGCAGACTGCCGGCTGCTCCCTGACGGCGCAGCAGCCCGATGTGAACATCATTCGCACCGCATATGAGGCGATGGCCGGCGTGCTCGGAGGGACGCAGTCGCTGCATACGAACTCGATGGACGAGGTGCTTTCCCTGCCGACCGAGAAAGCCGTGACGATCGCGCTGCGTACCCAGCAGGTGCTGGCGTACGAGACCGGCGTCGCCGGCACCGTCGACCCGCTCGCGGGTTCCTACTTCATCGAGGATCTGACGAATCGCATGGAGGCCGCGGCCGAGGAGTACTTCCAGCGCATCGACGCGATGGGCGGCGTGCTCGCAGGGATCGAGAACGGCTTCTTCCAGCGCGAGATCGCGGATGCCGCATATCGCTACCAGCTCGAGGTGGATCGCAAGGAGCGGATCATCGTCGGCGTCAACGGATTCATCGAGCCAGATGAGGAGCCGATCCCGACCCTCAAGATCGACCCCGCGCTGGAGCGCGCCCAAGTGCTGACCGTGCAGCAGGTCCGCGCGGAGCGCGACCCGGCGGCGGTCGAGCAGGCCCTCGCAGCCGTGCGTGCGGCGGCTGTCGACGGCTCGAACCTCATGCCCCCGATCCTCGACGCGGTGCGCGCCTACGCTACCGAGGGCGAGATCGTGCAGACAATGAAGACCGTATTCGGCAGCTACCGGGAGGCGGCAGTGTTTTGACAGGCAGCTCGGAAGAGAAGGCGACGCGCCCGATCCGCGTGCTCGTCGGCAAGCCCGGTCTCGACGGCCACGATCGCGGGGCGAAGGTCGTCGCCCGCGCCCTGCGTGACGCAGGGATGGAAGTCATCTATACGGGGCTCCACCAGACACCGGAGGAGATCGTCGAGGCCGCGCTGCAGGAGGATGTTGACGTCGTGGGGCTCTCCATCCTCTCGGGCGCGCACAACACTCTGGTGCCGCGGGTGATCGAGCTCCTGCGCACACAGGGCATGGACGACGTGCAGGTGATGGTTGGCGGGATCATTCCCGAGGAGGACGCGCAGGCGCTCCGCCAGCTCGGTGTTGTCGCCGTCTTTGGCCCGGGAACCGAGACGGAGGAGATCGTGCGCTTCACGCGGTCCTGCGCGCGCGGAGCATGAGCCTCGGCAGCGACATCCTGCGGGGCGACCGGCGGGCACTCGCGCGCGCCCTGACGATCGTCGAGAACCAGCTGCCAGAGGCGGAAGAGATTGTCCGGGAGATCGCCGGTCACACGGGGCGCGCTATCGTCGTGGGCATCACCGGCGCACCGGGCGTCGGCAAGTCGACGCTCGTCGACCGGCTGGCGGGTCACTTCCTGGCGCTTGGCCGCCAGGTCGGCATCCTGGCGGTAGACCCGTCGTCCCCCTTCTCAGGCGGCGCGCTGCTCGGAGACCGGGTTCGCATGGAAGGGCGGGGCAGCGGCGTCTTCATGCGCTCTTTGGCAGCGCGCGGACACCTCGGGGGACTGGCCCGCGCGACGCCGCGCGCAATCCAGCTGCTGGAGGCCGCGGGCAAGGACCTGATCCTGCTGGAGACGGTGGGCGCCGGACAGAGCGAAGTCGATGTGATGGGCTATGCCGACACGACGCTCGTCGTGGTGGTGCCGGGGCTCGGCGACGACGTGCAGGCATTCAAGGCCGGCATCCTGGAGATCGGTGACGTGTTCGTCGTCAACAAGGCGGATCGCCCGGGCGCGGACCAGACCGCGCGCGAACTGCGCCAGATGCTTTCGCTGGGCCCGCACAAGCCGTGGCAGCCGCCGGTGTTGTCCGCGCAGGCGCAGAGCGGAGCAGGCATCGCGGAGATCGGGCAGGCGATCCTCGACCACAAGGCCTCGTCGGAGCGCGACCCGGAGGTGGGTACGCGCCACGTGCGCGAGGCGGAACGCTTCCTGCGCCAGGCCCTTGCGGACCGGCTCGTGGAGGCGGCGGTCCGGAGGGCCAAGGCCGCCGGCAGGTGGCTACCGCTCGTCGAGGATGTCGCGCGGCGACGCAAGGATCCGGTCTGGGCCGCGAAGGAGCTCGCGGGCGGAGAGGAGCGGTAGAGAGTGGACTTCCGGCTTTCAGAGCAGCAGCAGGAGTACCAGACGGCGGCGCGCGCACTCGCGCGCACGGAATTCGCTCCGCATGCGGCGGCGTACGATCGCACGCACGCCTTCCCGCGGCGCAACTTCGACCTCCTCGCGCAGCACGGCTACCTCGGCATGACGCTGCCGGAGCGTTACGGCGGTCGCGACGCCGACTATCTCTCCTACACCCTGTGCGTCGAGGCGTTCTCCGAGGCCTGTGCCACAACCGGCGTCATCTTCGAGGTGCACAATTCCCTGCATTCCGAGGCGGTCTACAACCACGGCACCGACGAGCAGCGCCAGCGCTTCCTGCCACCGCTCTGCCGCGGCGAGCGCCTTGGCGCCTACGCCTTGACCGAGCCCAACGCTGGGTCCGACGCGGCGGCGATCGCGACAACCGCGGCGCGCGTCGAGGGCGGCTGGCGCCTGAATGGGCGCAAGGTCTTCATCACGAACGGCGGCGAGGCGGACGAATACCTCGTCTACGCCTCCTCGGACCCCGACCGCGGCAGCCGCGGCATCACCTGCTTCATCGTGGCGAAAGGCACGCCGGGACTGTCCTTCGGACCGCCGCTCGAGAAGCTCGGAATCCGCGCGTCGGCGACGACCGACGTTATCCTCGAAGACGTGTTCGTGCCGGACGACCGCGTGCTCGGCACCGTGCACGAAGGATACAAGATCGCGCTGCAGACGCTGCACGGCGGGCGCATCGGCATCGCCGCACAGGCGGTCGGCATCCTGCAGGCGAGCCTCGACCACGCGGCCCGCGCGGTGCTCGCTCAGGACAGCAGCGGCCAGAAACCCGCGGACCGCCAGCTCGTGCAGCGCCACCTCGCCGAGATCGCAACGGAGCTCGACGCGGCGCGCCTCCTGCTGTACCGTGCCGCCTGGCTGCACGCGCAGGGCATCCGCGCGACCAAGGAGATCTCCATGGCGAAGCTCTTCGCTTCCCGCGTTGCGATGGACGGGACGCTGCGTGCGGCGGAACTGCTCGGTGGGCGCGGCTACGAGTCCGGCAGCCTGCCGGAGCGCCTCTGGCGGGACGCCAAGATCACGGAGATCTACGAAGGCACGAGCGAGGTCCAGCGGCTCGTCGTGGCGCGGGCCGTCCTGGGGGAATACCAGTAGAGGAACGCCGGACGGAGAGGAATCGCCTGGATGCGAGCAGAACACCGGGCGAGAAACGATTCCAACTGGAAGGGAGGACTCGCCGCACCGCGGCGCGGCGGGACCATTATGAACGGACGCGAACTGGTGGAGAGCGTGATGGCGCGTGCGAACGAACACCCTAAGAAGCTCGAGGGCTTCGCCGCCGACTACGTGATCGATCTGACCGGCGAGAGCGGCGGCAAGTTCCGCCTGCGCATCGCGGACAGGAAGGTCGTCCTCGTCGACGACGAGGCCACGCCGCCGAAGGCGGCCGTGAGCATCGCGACCAGCGACTTCAGCGATCTGCTCCAGGAGAAGGTCTCCGCGATGTCGCTCTTCATGCAGGGCAAGGTCCGCCTGCAGGGCGACATGGGCGAAGCGTTCCGCCTGGAGAGCCTGTTCCGCAGCTAAGATGGCAAGCCTGCGGGTCCTCTTTGCCGGTGCGACCGGCAGGACGGGCCGTGCCACCGGCGCCGCCCTCGACCTCCTTCCCGACGTGGAGGTCGTGGGCGGCGTCGGGCGTTCTGCGGAGGGGCAGGACCTTGGCGCGGCCTGGCACGGCCGAGAGGATGGCCGGATGATCTACGGGGATCTTGGAGCCGCGCTGTCGGAACTGCGAGCCGATGTGCTCGTCGACTTCACGCAAGCGCTCGCGGCGGAGCAGGCGCTGCGCATGGCGCTCGAAGCGGGAGTGCGCCCGGTGATCGGGACGACGGGCCTCTCGGACGAAGTGCTGCGCGAAGCGCAGATCCTCGTGGAGCGCCAGGGTACAAGCGCTGCCGTGATCGCGAACTTTTCCGTCGTCTCAGCGCTGCTCATGCAGTTTGCGCTCCAGGCGGCGCCTTATTTTGAAGGCGTCGAACTGATCGAGCTGCATGGTCCGCACAAGAGGGACAAGCCGTCTGGAACGGCCGTCCGCCTGCGCGAACGGCTGCATGAGGCAGGCGCAGCGGATGTTCCGGTGCACAGCGTCCGCCTCGCTGGCTTTGTCGCACATCAGGAGGTGCTGTTTGGGCGCGTCGGCGAGACGCTGACCATGCGCCACGATGCGGTCGATCGCAGCTGCTATGCGGCGGGAGTGCGCCTCGTGGCCCTCGGGCTCATGCAGCGGCAAGGGCTTTACCGCGAGCTTGCGCCATTTTTGGCCGTACCGGCGCCGCCGCGCTCCCGTTGAGCGGATTGGCCAAGGTCGCTATAATACATATTGTTCGAAACGCCTGCCAGCTGATCCAGGGCAGTCAGGCAAGGAAGGGGAGCACACACATGGTGCAGATTACAGCATCCGCTGCACAGAAGGTGCAGGAGCTGATGGCCCAGGAAGGCGGCGCACAGAGCCTTCGCCTCTTCGTGACCGGCGGCGGCTGCGCTGGCTACAGTTACGGGATGGCCTTCGACAACGAGGAGCGCGAGGGCGACGAGATCGCTGAGGTCTCGGGCGTCCGCCTGATCGTCGATGAGAGCTCGGCACCGCTCCTGCGCGGCGCGGAGATCGACTACATCGACTCGATCCAGGGCAGCGGCTTCACGATCCACAACCCGAACGCGGTGAAGTCCTGCTCCTGCGGACACTCCTTCACGACCGACGAAGAGCAGGGCGTCCACTCCCACTGCTAAAAAGACAAAGGAGCGCCCGGCCGTGGCCGGGCGCTTTTCGTTGGTGGACGAAGCATGTTGTGTGAAGTTAGGGCGGAACCAGCCCCACTCCGGAGCAGAGAGGGTTGGTTCCGCCCTAGTGGCTGGTCTTGGAAGAAGAGATCCTGACTGCCCAGACCGCAGTCTTCGACGCTATGACCTGCAGGTGAAAGGCGCTGCCCTCCGCGTCTTGCCAGACAGATCCTTCGCCGCCGAAGGATGCTTGCACCGTCTGCGCGTTCTGCGAGCCGGTGACCGCCACGGATGTGCCCGTAGAACACGACATCTCTTGGTGCGGCGGAGGGGGCCACGAAGATGTTGGGGCGCCCACGGTCGTGAGTGTCATCGTACCGGTGCCTTCGCAGGTCACCTGCAGCACGACATACGTCTGGTGCGGCACGATCTCCCCAAGGTATACGTTTCCTACGCCAAACATGGACAAAAGCGGAGTCTGTCCGGGGGTAATGTTGGCGGTCAACTGGGCAAGTAGCTTCTTCCCTTGGGCAGTCTCGGATGCGGTCAACCTTTCGCGGTAGGTTTGTGCCGACTGCGCGCTCTGCGTTCCTTTCACGGTCCCACAGCCAGCCATCACGATTCCTACGCAAACAGCGACGGCTATTAAGCGATGCAAGGCGACCTTCCCAGTGGCAGCACACATTTTAGGAGCCTGCCGTCTAGGAAGACACGCCGCTTGGCTCGGTGGTGACCTGCGGGTGGGTGGCCACGAAGAGCGCATGTCCGGCGCTGCACCCGACACCCGCGATGAGGCCGGCGAAGATCGCCCCGAGGATCGGCAGCGCGAGTCCGGCCGCGGCGCCAAGGCCCACGATCTGCCCGAGCAGTTGGGCGAGCCCGATGATGGGCACCTGCACCGCGGAGACCAGAAACCAGATCACCCACGCCCCGAACCCCCCGAAAAAGGCCCACCGGAATGCGCCCTTGCGCGGCGCGAACCGGCCGGCGGCGAGGCCTGCGAGGATGGGACCCCACGCCCCGAGCAGGAGCGTGAGAAGCCATGCGAGCACGCCCGTGATCACGAGGGTCAGATAGCGGTTTCCCTGCACGGTGTTCCCTCCTTCACGGCTGGTAGACGGTCGTGTTGCCGCTTTGCGGCCGGGACTCGTAGACAAGCGGCCAGTACTGATAGGTGAGCCAGTACGGCAGCATGTCTGCGTAATACTGCGAGAGCGGGTTCTCCGATTGGCCGCCCGGATAGATGGCGACGGAGGCCTGAAGGTTGCCGAGGTCCGCGATCATCCGCCAGCTCGGTCCGTGGGTCGAGTTGAGGCCGACAGCGGCGTCCGGCGTTGCGAAGTCGCCGCCGGAGGGGTAGGGGCCGCGGGCGAGGGCGCCGATGCCGGAGACTGAGTAGAACGTGCGCGCATGCAGGCTGCCCCAGACCCAGTTCGCGGGGTTCTTCCCGTACTCGTGCGCGAGCTTCTTCAGCGCTCCCTTGAGCGCTTCGCGCATCAGCTCGGACGTGGTGCGCTGCGCGCCGTTGGCGGGGTTTTTGAGGAACGGCGAGGAGGCGCCGGAGAGGGTCCAGTACTGCAGGTCCTCCGCCAGCGGCGCGACGTCCGGGCCGAGCGCCAGTTCCGGATCCGTCTTGGCCGGGACTTTGTAGTGCTTCCACCAGGGACCGAACGTGTCGAGCACGTACTGCGTCCAGAATTCGTAGTAGATCGACGCCTGCACCGAATCCTTGGACATCACGCCCTGCCAGGTCGCCATCTGCGCGACCGCGGAGCCGACGGATCCCGTGAGGCCGAGCTGCCGGCCCGCGTTCGCGATCAGCGGAGCGAGCTGCAGCGCGAGGTAGTCCTGATTGTCGCGCTGCAGCTGTTCCATCTTGGCTACGGTGAAGGGCCGGTTCGCCTTGTTCGAAAGGAAGTCGTAGATCGTATTCGCGCGGAAGCCGTCGGAGAAGTCGTTCCAGGCGGTGCCGATGTAGTAGGGGTAGCTCGAAGACACGGGCCGCTGGTTCGCGGACAGAACGAAGTGCGAGGGCGGGTTGAAGACGTGCGGGACCTGACTCGCCGGGATCCGCCCGATCCACTCCGCGCCGCCAGTTCCGTTCATCGGCAGCGCCGGGTTCACACCCTTCGGGAAGATCGGGTAGAAGCCCGGGGCAATGATCCCGATCTCGCCCTTCGTGTCGGCGAATGCGAAGTTGTGCGGGGGGTTGTTCCAATACGGCTGCAGGGCGGCGACGAACTGTGTGAGGTTCTGTGCCCTGTCGACGCCTAGCACGGCCGTCACGTCCTGGGAGGCGTACTGCCCTGTCCAGTCCATCGCGACGGTCTCTTTGTACTTGGTGAGGATCGGGCCGTTGTTCGTCCAGGGGACGGTCAGCGTCACGGGGTGCGCGCCCTTCACGGCGATGCGGTAGGTGCGCAGCTTCTCCTGGCGCCACCCCCCGTCGTAGAAGTACTGGTTCGGGTGCTTCGGGCTCGTTTGCTCCCGATAGAAGAAGGTGCTTTCGCTTTGGGTGTCGGTGAGGCTCCAGGCGATCGACTGGTTGTGCCCGATCAGGATGCCCGGCGTGCCGGGAAGGCTCACGCCGACGACATCGTAGTTCGGGTCCTGCAGCTGCATCTCGTACCAGATGGAGGGCAGTGTCAGATCCAGGTGCGGGTCTCCCGCGAGCAGCGGCTTGCCGGACGCGGTGAGTTGGCCGCCGACGGCCCAGTTGTTGCTCATGAACATGCCTTGGAGCATGCCGGCCATCAGGGGGTGCACGCTCTGGGTATCGGTCAGGATCGACTGGGCCGCCGCTGCGGTTGCGGAAGGCAGGTTCCCGGTCGGCAGCGCCGCTGACGCCGTGAAGGACGGTGCAGTCCCCGGCGGCAAAGGCGCCGGCTGCGGCGCCGGACTCGGGTAGGGACCCGGGTCGTACGGATGCTGCAGGGTCGGGGCGTAGGTCGGAAAGAGCTGCGCCGCAAGCTTTGGGCCGAGGCGCTGCACCATGATCGCGTAATCGAGCGGCGTGAAACTCATGGAGAGGTCCTGCTGCATATCCTCCTGCACGATGAGCGTGTCGAGCGGCGTCCACTTCGCAGGCTGGTAGCCGAGCAGGTGGAAGACGAGCGGCAGGCTGTTCGACTGCTCGTCCTGGGCGATGCGCAGGTTCACCCCCGCGCTGTAGGCCGCGAGATCCCGCAGCGTCCTTTGGCCAGCCGGCGTCGACTGCATCAGACGCAGCGTGCGCTCAGCGCCAACGAGGAGCCCCCAGCGCAGGAACGTCTCGTCCGTAGAAAGGGCGGCCGGCCCGATGACCTGCGAGAGCTTTCCCTCGCCCTGACGGCGCATCGCGTCCATCTGGAAGAGGCGGTTCGTCGCCTGCAGGTAGCCCTGCATGAAGAAGAGATCGTGGCCGTTCTGCGCGAAGACGTGCGGCACGTCGCCCTTTGCGTACGAGACCTTGACGGGCGCCCTGAGTCCCGGGAGTTTCTCCGTGACGCCGGGAGACGCGACGGCGTCCGCGGCGACACCCCAGACGCCAGGGCCGGGATTGAGCAGCGGCAATAGTGCGGGTACGGGTCCGAGCGGAGTCGACAGCACGAGGGTCAGCAACACACCGAGCGCGAGGAGCAGTACGCCCTTGAGCCAGCGCATTTCCCGCCTCCTTGCAGATTCTGTGAAGTTCTCTTGATGCGGAGGCGGCACCTGCTGCGTTGACGCCGGCTCGCGCGCGCCGGAAGATTAGAGCCAAGGCTCATGAACGAAAGGGGGGCGAGCGCCGCCCGCAGGGGCGGCGCGCCGATGGAGTCAAAGGAACTGGCAGCCGCCATCGACCGCTACGTGCGGCCCGAGACCTTCCCGCTGGCGCTGCGCGTGCTGCAAAAGGACGAGGAGATCCCGCCGAAGGCGAAGCTGCCGCACCGAGACCTCGGGATCCAGGTCAGCATCTGTCAGGGCGTCTCGATGGCGAGGCGCTACGGCTGGATGATCGCGATGGCCGGAGAGGACCTTTCGTGCCCGATCGCGCAGGTCGCGTTCGCCTTCCGCGAGGCGCCGCAGTTCTACGCAGAGGGCGGCCTTGCGAAGGGCATGTACGCGAAGGACCAGGAGGGCGCTCTGCGCACCGAGCAGTCCGTGGCGCGGGCGGAGGTCGCCGGCACCGTTCTCGTCGCGCCGCTTGCGCGCGCGGATTTCGTGCCCGAAGTCGTCGCAGTATACGGCAACTCAGCGCAGGTGATGCGGATGGTCGCCGCCGCCCTCTTCGAGAAAGGCGGCAGCATCACGTCCGAGTTCAGTGCGCGCGCGGACTGTGCGGAGATCGTGAACCGCACGCGCCAGACGAAGAAGCCGCAGGTGATCCTGCCTTGCTACGGCGATCGCGTCTTCGGGCAGACGCAGGACCACGAGATGGCCTTTACCTTCCCGTGGGAGGACGCTGGCAGCTTCTTCGCGGGTCTCGAGGGAACGCACCAGGGCGGCGTGCGCTACCCCATCCCGCACTACCTGCGCTATACGGCGGACTACCCGGCCACCTACGAGACAGTGAAGCAGATCTGGCGCGAAGAGGATGCAGGTGCGGGACGGGATTGACGACAGGGCGGACGGGCGGCGCGGATCACCCCGCGCCGCCCGTCCGCTCCTAGCGTCACTCGGGCGCGCTGTATGTGATGACGCATAGCGTTCTGCTGACCTGGTCGCCGTCGTTGCGGTAGCCATGGGAGACATCCGCGGAGAACCGCACCGCGTCCCCGGCTCGGAGGGACAGATCGTCCGACCTGAGGGACAGGGTGAGCGTGCCGGCTAGCTGCACCAGGATCTCCGTCGTGCCTGGCGGATGGCTGTCGGACGCGTGGGAGCAAGCTGGCTCGACGACCATTTCATAGACGTCAACCGGGTGCTGCGTGCGCGCGGAGAGCAGCATCTCGATACCG
>JAKAPV010000022.1:18791-19209 GCA_021806845.1 Bacillota bacterium
GCTCGTACGCGCCGCGGCAGGAACCAGCTCGACGTGGGGGGATACGTCCTCGAGCAGCTTCGAGAAGGGTACCGCCAGACCCGCGGCCACCTTCCAGAGCACGTTCACGCTGGGGTTTGACGCCGCTCGCTCTATCTGGCTGAGCATACCCTTGCTGACCCCGGTTCTCTGCGCCAAAGTATCGAGGCTGAAGCCCCGTTCGAGGCGCATCTTCCGCACCCGCTCCGCAATCCGGCGCGTGAGTTCGTCCGATGAGGCCACCGTATCCCGCTCCCTTGCCACAGACTGCAAAACAACCCGCTTGACCGTTGCCCTGTGTCCAATATAGCATACAGATGTGCATCAGGTTATACAAACGTTGCGGAGCGATGATCCGATTCGTCTGTTCAGATCTTGGCCGATCGTTGCCGGACACGTC
>JAKAPV010000257.1 GCA_021806845.1 Bacillota bacterium
GTAGCCCAAGGCTTCCCCGACACCGAAGGCCGCCGCCACCGAGACGACGATCGCGGCGACGAGCGATGCGCCCAGGATGCCCAGGCCGAAGGCGAGCTTCGCGCCGGCGAAACCGAGGAAGGGCTCAAGCGCCCTCGAGATCTCGGGAATGCCCTGAAGGGCGACCGGGTGTCCCGAGCGCCCGATGGTCGCGGCGACGGCGACCACGACGAAGATCATCACGAGCTGCGTGACGATGGCGCCCAGCAGGGTGTCGAGGCGCGCGCCGCGCAGCTGGCTTGGTCTCAGTCCCTTGTCGATGACGGCTCCCTGCTGGTAGAAGACCATCCATGGCATGATGACGGCGCCGACGTTGGCGGCGAGGAGCAGGAGATAGCCACTCTGACCGAGCGGCAGATGGCCGAGGCCGCGCACCATGGCGGCAGCGCTCGGGTGCGCCAGCCATGCCGCCGGCAGGAAGAAGAGTTCGAACAGGCCCAGCGCGACGCCGATGTACTCGACACGGCGGTAGCCACCCGTGAGTCCGAGCCCGATCAGGAGGAGAGCGGCGAGCAGGACTGTCGGCGTCTGCGGGACGCCGAACAGTTCCGCGACTCCGGCGATGCCCGCGAACTCGGTGACGAGCGCGCCCACGGCGGCGACAAAAAGCGTGGCCACCGAGAGCACGGCCCAAGGCGCACCGAATACCTCTCGGATCAGTTCGCCGTGGCCGCGCTGCGTCAGCACGCCGAGCCGCACCGTCATCTCCTGGACGACAAACAGGACCGGGATGAGCAGAAGTTGCGGCAACAGCATGCCGTAGCCCCAGAGGGCGCCGGACTGCGCGGCCGTAACGATGCTGCCGGCGTCCGTGTCGGCCAGCATGACCATGAGACCCGGCCCGATGACCGAGGCCGCGAGCAGCAGGCCCGGGCGCGCAGCGGCGCGCGGCAGGATACCGGACGCGCCTGCTCCGGGGCGCGCAGCGGATCGCGCAGGCTTGTGCGTCACGGCGTAGCCGGCCTCATCGCGCCGCATCGCGTACCCCCTTGTCCTAGGTTCGGCCGAAGTTAGGTCCACCTAATAGACCGTCGAATTTGTGCCTACATCGGTCAAGGGCCGATTAGGCCATGACACATGGGCCAAAGAGACACGCGGACACCGTGATCTCGGGGCGGGCTGCGCGGCTCTGCAGCACTTCAACAGTCTGCGCGCAGCAGGCAGAGACGATGCCGCCCGGACTCAGAGAGAGTCCACGCGACAGCGGCGGGGCGTCGCTGTCGCTGGTCTAGCCTCGATTTCCACGGGCGGCAAATGAGGGACTGTCTGGTGTGTCGGCCCAGCGCGGATCGCGTCGTTCAGGCCATTTCGGGCCGCGTAGCGTTATCCAATTACGTTACGTAATGGCCGCACTGCATAGTGGCAACCTTGATTCGCTAGATAGGTGGCTGAGGGAGGGCGCGGACGGGAAATCTCGACCCGGCGGCGTCTTGCGCGAGACTGCGCCTATTCGGTGGCTACGGGCGCTGAACCGAGCGGTTTGTGTGCGCCGCCGGTGTTGACAGGCACGGTCGATGTGGCAATATGCTTTAAGCATGAACAGTAACGATAATGAGCTAACGCCGGAGGCCCGCTTCTTTCTCGCGTCGGACAAGCCCCTGCACCGGCAGTACGAGGCCCTGCGTGCTCACTTCGTCGAAGGACTCCCTTCGCATGAAGCCGCCAAGCGCTTCGGCTATGATCCCAACGGCTTCAGGGTGCTCTGTCATCGCTTCCGCCACGAGGCTTGGACTGACGATCGCTTCTTCAAAGACGTCCAGCATGGGCCGCGCCACGACCAGGGTCCGGATCCCCTGCGCGACCTGGTCGTCCGGCTACGCAAACGCAACCTGTCTATCTACGACATCGAGCGGGATCTCAGCGCGCAGGGCCAACACCTCAGCGCCAACTCGATCAGCATCATCCTGCGCGAGGAGGGCTTCGCCCGTCTGCCACGCCGCCGGGACGACGAGCGGCCCACCCGGCCCCACCCGGAGCAGGCTCCGGTCGCCGATGCCCGCGCCTTGGACCTGTCCCCGCGCCGCTTCTCGACCGCCTTTGGCGGTCTCTTCTTGTTCTTGCCCGTGCTCGCCAGCATGGATCTCGCGGCGATCGCCCGCGCTGGCGACTTGCCGGGAACGGAGATGGTGCCGGCGGAGCATGCCTTGCGCACCTTCCTCGCCCTCAAGTTGCTGGGCAAGGAACGCCAAAGCCACGTCATGGAGATGGTCTTCGACCCGGGCATCGCCCTGTTCGCCGGCCTCAACGCGGTCCCCAAGCGCTCGTTCCTCTCCAGTTACGGCGCCCGCGTCGATCCACGCAACAACCTGCCCCTGATGAGCGCTTGGACAGATGCTGTCCGCACGGCTGGGCTGGGTGCCGGCTCTTCTTTCGATCTGGACTTCCACACGGTGCCGGCCAACAGCCACGAGGAACCCATGGACAAGCACTACGTCTCCCAGCGCAGCCGCTCCCAGAAGGGTGTACTCACCTTCCTCGCCCGGGACGCCGAACAGAACGTCATCTGCTATGGCAACGCCGGCGTGCCCAAGCCCGAGCGCGCCGACGAGGTGCTGCGCTTCGTCGACTTCTGGCGCCAGCGCACGGGCGCCGACCCGCAGGAGCTGGTGTTCGATTCCCAGCTGACCACCCACGCCGTCATGGCGCAGCTCCAGGCACGGGGCATCGCCTTCATCACGCTGCGCCGCCGCACCCGCAAACTGGTTGGTGCCGCGCTCAGCGCGCCCGCCAGCCAATGGCGCCGCCTGAACCTGCCGGCGCTCACCAGACAGTTCCGCACACCGCGCGTTCTCGAAAGCTTGGTCATGCTCCCCGACTATCCTGACCCCATCCGCCAGTTGGTGATCACGGAACTTGGGCACGAGGAACCGACGATCCTCCTCACCAACCAGCTGCAGACCCCGCTCGTCACCATGATCACGCGCTACGCCCAGCGCATGCTGATCGAGAACGGCATCGCCGACGCCATCAACTTCTTCCACCTCGACGCTCTGTCCTCGATGATCGGCCTCAAGGTTGACTTCGATCTCCAGGTCACCCTGATGGCCACATCGCTCTACCGCATCATGGCCCAGCGCATTGATCGCGAGTACCGGCGCGCCACCGCCAAGACCCTCTTCCGCAAGCTCTTTGACACCACCGCCGAGGTGACTGTCCGCTCGACCGGTATCGACGTCGCCCTGGCCCGACGCGCCCACAACCCGCTGCTCGCGAACGCCGCCCTCATCAACACCCCTGTCTCCGTCCCGTGGCTCCACGGGCTCCCGGTCACGGTGCACCTGCCCTGAGCACCGCGCCCTCTCTTCGTTCAGAGCCCCGCGTTAGCAGGACTTGTTACCGTGGAAATCGAGGCTAGGGGAGGAAGTGCGCGAGCGGCCGTACTGCGATCTGCACTTGCGCGAGGCGCGCGCGCAGACGCGAGGAGAGGGAGGCGGCGCCCGGCGTATCGCTGTGGACACAGATGGTGTCGGCCTGCAGTTCGATCCACTCCCCCGAGAGCGCGTGCACACCCCCGTCGAGAACCATGCGCACCGCACGCTCGACGACCAGTTCGGGATCGTGCAGCACGGAACCCGGTATGCTGCGCGACACCAGCGTCCGGTCGGCGTTGTAGGCCCGGTCTGCATAGACCTCGTGGGCGACTCGTACGCCAAGCCGCTCTGCAGCCAGGGTGAGTTCACCCCCGTAGGAAATGAGGATGAGATCCTCGCGGAAATCCCGCAGTGCCTGCGTGATCGCTCGCGCGAGTTCAGCGTCGCGGACGGCCATGTTGTTGAGCTGACCATGCGGCTTCACGTGCTGCAGATCCACACCCGCCGCGCGGCAGAAGGCGGCAAGGGCGCCGATCTGGTATAGGGTATCGGAATATGCCTGGTCAGGGCTCAGGGCAAGGTTTCTGCGGCCGAAGCCGACGAGGTCGGGGAAGCCCGGATGGGCGCCGACGCCGACACCCGCCTCCTGCGCCAGGCGGACCGTACGCAACATCACCGACGGATCGCCCGCATGGAAGCCGCATGCGACGTTCGCGGAGCTCACGCTGCGCATCAGTT
>JAKAPV010000258.1 GCA_021806845.1 Bacillota bacterium
TCCCGCCTCGCGGCGGACACCCTTGCCTCTGGCTAACGGGCTCGTGCTGCCTCGCCCGTAGCGGACTTTCACCGCCGAGTCGTCGCCCATGCCGGGCGTACACGGCAAAGCGGCGGGCGACTAGCCCGCCGCGCTATATCGTCCTCAGAAGAGGTATTTGAGCGCTGTGCGCGCGTCTTCCGACATGAAATCCGGCGTCCACGGCGGCGACCAGACGAGCTTTATCTCCACCGTCTCGGCACCGAGCTGGCCGAGCAGCATCTGGATGCCCCGCTCGATCTGGGAGTAGAGCGGGCAGCCCATCGTCGTGAGCGTCATGTCGATATGGACGTCCTTGCCGTCCTCTGAAACCTCGACGCCGTAGACCATGCCGAGGTTGACAATATCGATACCGATCTCCGGGTCGAGGATGTCCTTGAGCTCCTCGTACACCGCTTCCTTCGTCAGCAAGTCAATCACCCCGCTGGATACCCAGAGTGTAGCACCAGATGGGGATGGGAGAAAGCGCGTCCGCTTGCCGGCCCGCTCGCTAGGCAGCAGCCGCCTTGCCGCAAGTCACTTCAAGAAGGACGCGAAGATGCTTCCGTATTGCGCCTTGTAGGGAGAGTGCGCCCAGAACTCGTTGGCGAACACGAGCAGGGTGCCCACCCCTTGCCGCTTGGCCGCCTCGACCTCGTAGCGGAGGAACTGCAGCGGTATGTAGCCGTCCCGATACGGCTTCTCGAGATCGATCTCCATGGTCGTCGGCCGGCCGAGACTGTCGGCCTGCAGCCTTCGCAGCAGGAGAGCGTAGTATCGCTCGTTTTGCTGGATGTTCGGGCTGTCCCATGCATCCTCTCCGTCAAACCCGATCGTCGTGAAGGGCAACGCGTCAAAGCCGGCCGGGAGCCCCGAGTTGTTCTGGCCCGTAGGGCTCACCATCGTGTCGGGGAGGACCATGTATGTGGGTACGCCCGCCTTCCGATCGAGCGCGATGATCCGCCTGTAGAGCGTAGAGAAGGCCGCTTGCTCCTGCGCAGGCTCCGGGACTCCGGAAATCCAGAAGGGCTCGCCGACGTAGATCCCGTCGACCGGGTATTTCAGCAGTGCCTTCACAAGGCCCAGCACCAGCGGGGTCCCCTGCAGGGGGGCGATCACGGAACGCTGCGGCGTCTCGAGGAGGCGATGGGCCGCGGGCGGCGTCGCCGAATGGTCGAGAAGCGCCGAAGAGATGACCGCGATGACGCGTATGCCCTTTTGGTGCAGCGCGCGGATGGCGCCCGTCAGCGCATCGGCCGGCTCCACAAGTCCGTCTGGGTTTTGCGGGATGTTGTAGTACGCGTCCGAATAGTACGCGACGTAGAGATACACCTCGGTCGCCCGCATGGCGCTCAGGGCCTGCATCGTACCCGCAGGCAATCCCCCTGCGGTGAGGTACACGATGCTTGCAATCTCCCTGTGGCTCCATTTGTCCGCCGCAAGGCGGGACACCGGACGCGGCGAGGTCCCGCCGGCGAAGACCCTCGCGAGACCGACGACTGCGATGACCAGGACCGCGGCGATCACCAAGCGCAGACGCTTCATACGCTCGTGCGCCTCCGGTAGGCAGGTCTTTGCACCACACTGATGGCCCGGTGATGCTCGGTATGGTGCCAGGCCCTGTCCCGGCGTTTCAGGAGCCCGATCCAGGCGATCGGGATCCAGGAGAGATTGAAGAGATAGAAGGCCGGAAGATAGAGCACCGCGCGCCAGTCCACGTCCTCGAGGTTGACGGCGATCAGCGGCAGGCCGAACCCGAGCGCGATCAGGCCTAGCCAGATCCCGTGCGGCATGATCGCTCCGAGCCAGTGGCTGTACCATCCCCGTCCGAGCGCAACGCGCAGCTCCAGCACGAGGATGTCGAGACCGGTGGCCAGAATGACGACCGGCTGCCAGAGGTAGACCAGGAGATCGAGAATCTTCAGCCGGCTCCCTCTGCTGCTCTCTGAGAGGAGCTTGCGCAAAAGCGCCGGCGAGTGGTCGAAGGCAACCGACCAATGCCCTTGCAGCCAGCGGCTGCGCTGCGTGATGGTGCTCGAGAACGCCACCGGCTTTTCATCGTAAACCTTCGTCAGCGGCGTCCAGTACACAGATAAGCCCTCGGTCACGGCCCTGACCGTATACTCGAGGTCTTCCGTGAGGCTGTGCGAGGTCCAGGGCAGGCGCTGCAGGACGGGGGTCGCGACGCAAAACCCCGTGCCGCCGAGCGCGCCCGACAGGCCAAGGCGCATCCTCGCCTTCTGCCAGAAGCGGTTCATATACCAGTAGGCGATGGCGTAGGAAGCCGTAATCCAGGTGTCCCAAGGGTTTTTTGTGTCGAGATACGCCTGGATGATCTGCTTTCCCTCTCTCAGGTGGAGGGCCATCACCGAGAGGAAGCTCGTGTCCGCGAGGTTGTCTGCGTCGAAGACGCAGACCGCATCGTAGTTTTGCAGGTCGCGCTGCAGCGCCCACTCGAGGGCATACCCCTTGCCCCGCCGATCTGGATCGCGCCGGACCCAGACCTGCGCGCCGGCGCCTTGCGCGAGCTCCGCGGTTTCGTCCGTGCAGTTGTCCGCGAGGACGACGACGTCATAGAGGTCCCGCGGGTAGTCCATCCCCACCATGTTCTCGACATGCGGCACGATCACGGATGCCTCATTGTGGGCTGCCGTGATGCACAAAAAGCGCGGGTTCCAGTCCTGCGAATCGCCGCGCGCTGCACGTCTCGGCAGGGGCAGGAGGCCGAAGGCGGCAACTCCCACCTGCTACATGCAGACCGCGAGCAGCAGCGCCTGATCACAGAGGACAATGATTGAAGAGAGCAAGAGCAGCATTACAGTGCACCGTGCGATACATCAAGTATTTCTGTCGTCGGTACATATCCAACCCTGTGGATGGAAGGCAGGTCCACATAGTCCCAGCCGTGATGCGCCCACTGGACGACGATCCACGTGCCGCGCGGTACCCGTGCCGTCACATAGAAGGTGTGCCGCGGACCCAGGTACACGTCTGTCGGGCTGGCTACGGTCAGAGCCCAGGACCCCTTGGCACTCTGAAGACGTGAGGGCGGCCTCGTGGCGGCGGCCAGTGCCTGCACCTGCTCCTGCAAGTCACTCACCGCGACCTGCGCATTCTGAACGGCAGTCTGCTCCCTGTAGAAATACATTCCGGTCGTCCATACGGCTGTCACCAGAACAAGACTCAAAAAGAGCTTCCATGCGGTATTCACAACACTTCGTACTCCCGAGGGCTTGGCATGTGCTAGATGTTCAGCACGCAGGCGCAATCCCCTTCCAGCATTGCCAGCAAGTGCTTGCGTCCTGCTTTATAGGCTGCGCTTGCATGCGGCCACCGCGCCATACCCGGGGAGCATCAACGGCTGCCCGTTTATCAGGGGATGCCGGACGCTCCCGAGGTCGTGTGGACAGTCGGCACCGACACGCCCGGTACGGCCACGGAAGCGATAGGCGGTGGCTTTTGGGCCTCCACCGTCGCGATCTCCGCGCGCAGGGCGTTCTCCTTCGCGAGCGTCGACTGCAGCTGCGCGGCCTCTTTGCGCAGCTGCTCGTCCTTCGCGGCGTTCTGCCGCGCGAGCGCCTTGAGCTGCTTTGCAAGCTGCGAGCCTTTGAATCCCTGCAGGCTCGCCACCGACGCCATGACCGGGCGCAGGGCGAGACCGTAGCCGAGCGCCGTGAGACCGATCGCGACCGAGAGCTTCCACCAGTTTACGGTGGTGGGTTTGGGTGCCGGGGCTTTGGGGGGTGCGGCGGGTTTTCCCGCGAGGTGTTTCGGTTCGGCGGGCCCTTCAGTCATCTCCGCCGCCACCGTCGTCTCCGCCGCTGCCGGACGCTCCGGTGACGGTCTGTACAGTGGGCTGCGTGACGGTGGGCGCGGCGGCTGCCGCTGCTGCAGCCGCCTGCAGCTTGGCCTGCTGCTGCTTCGCGACGGCGAGGGTCTGCGCAAGGCCGGTGACGGTGGCGGACGCCGCCACCTGCGCGTCCTGCGTCTTTGTGAGCGCTGCGTCGAGCGCGGCGCCGGCGTGCTCCTGGGCAGCGAGCTGCTGCTCGAGAGG
>JAKAPV010000259.1 GCA_021806845.1 Bacillota bacterium
AGAAAGAGCGGTTCCCGAAAATCCTGGTCTCGGTGAACATGCTGGATACCGGGTTTGACTGCCCCGAGGTCGTCAACCTCGTCTTCGCCCGCTTCACCAAGTCCGCCATCCTCTACCAGCAGATGCGCGGGCGCGGCACCCGCAAGGCCAAGGGCAAGCCGGTCTTCACGATGTTCGACTTCGTCGGCGTGACCGACTACTACTACACGCTGCCCCACAACGCGGCGAACAACTATCTCATCGCCCAATACGAGAAGCTCTACAGCGCCCCGCCAGACCTCTTCGCGGGCACCTCGTTCGCGGCCGGCCAGGCCATCGTGCAGGCGCTGCAGCAGGCTGGGAACACCAAGGCGAGCGATCTCACGAAGGCGCTCTCCGGCATGACGATCAACGGGCCGAAGGGACCGATCACGATCCGGTCCCAGGACCACCAGGCGCTGCAGCCAATGTACGTCGTCAAACTCGTCTGGAACCAGAGCGCCGGCTATGCCGTGCCGACCCTGCAGGAGACCGCATCCGCACAGGCGACGGCACCGCCCCTCCAGTGACCGGCGGGCCGGTGCTCGCGGCCGACGGAATCAGGCGGCGGTTCGCGGGGGTGACGGCCGTGGATGACTTCTCGCTCAGCCTCCCCCAGGGGGAGATCCACGGCCTCATCGGCCCGAACGGCGCCGGCAAGACGACGGTCTTCAATCTCCTGACGGGCCTTTTGCGCCCGAGCGCGGGGCGCATCTCCCTGCTGGGACGCGACGTCAGCCGCTGGAGCGCGGACCGCAGGGCGCGGGCGGGCCTCGGGCGCGTGTTCCAGCGCACGCAGCTCTTCGCGACGCTGAACGTCGCGGAGCACCTCGCCCTCGTCGATCCGGCGGGGCGGGGCCAAACGTGGCTCGAGGCGCTGGGGCTCCAGGGGTTCCGCTCCGCCCTGCCCGCCGAACTCCCCCACGGCATCGCCCGCAAGGTCGAGCTCGCGGCGGTGCTGGCGACGGGCAGTCCCGTGCTGCTGCTCGACGAGCCGGCCGCCGGCCTCACGGAGGAGGAGCGCCAGGACCTGGCGCTCCTCCTCCGCGCCGCGCGGGAGCAGGGCAGGACGCTGCTCGTCGTGGAACACGATCTCGAGTGGACGCTCTCGCTTGTCGACCGGCTGACGGTGCTCGAGGGCGGGCGCACGATCGCCTCGGGAGATCCCGGCGCGGTCGCGCGGGATGCAAGGGTCCGCGTCGCCTACCTCGGGGAGGAGGGCGCTCCATCGTGAGCCTCGTGCTGCAGGAAGTGCGCGCGCGCGTCGCCGGCATCCCCGTGCTGCACGGCGTCGACCTCAGCCTCCGCGCGGGAGGGGTGGTGGCTCTCCTCGGCCGCAACGGGGCCGGCAAGACGACGACGCTGCGGACCGTGCTCGGCCTCGCGCAGCTCGAGGGCGGGGGCATCTCCTGCGGGGGTGTCGACCTTGGGCGCCTCCCGACCTGGCGCCGCGCGCGCCAGGGTATCTTCTACGTGCCGGAGGACGGAGGGGTCTTCCAGGACCTCAGCGTGCTCGAGAACCTGCGCATCTCGGCCCGCATGGCGCCAGAGCGCGTGCTCGGCCCCTTCCCGGAGCTCGGGCCGCTCCTGCCGCGCCGTGCGGCGCTGCTCTCGGGCGGCGAGCGCAAGATCCTGGCGCTTGGGCGCGCGTTTGCCTCGGGGAGCCCCTGGCTTTTGATCGACGAGCCCTCGCTCGGCCTCGCGCCGGGGGTGCTTCGCCGCCTCGCCCAGGCTGTCTCCACGCTGCGCGAGCACGCCGCGATCCTGCTCGTCGAGCAGAACCTCGGGTTCGCGCAGGCGGTCGCGGACGAGTACGTCCTGATGCACCAGGGCCGCAGCGTAGACCATGGACCGATCGCCGCCCTGCGCGAGAGCACCTTCTTCGACACCGCCATGCACTTCGGCTCCGGGCAGGGGGGATCCTGATGCTCCTCAACGTACTGCTCGCAGGGCTCTCTCTCGCTGCCTTCTACTTCATCCTCTCGGCGGGGCTCTCGCTCGTCTTCGGCATCATGGGCGTCCTCAACTTCGCGAGCGCCGGCTACTTCGTCCTCGGCGTCTACGCGACGTGGTACGGGCTCGGCCACGGCTGGGGCATGCTGCCCGCGCTCCTCCTTGCCGCGGCCGTCGGTGGCGCCGTCGCCTGGCTCGTCGAGGCCGCCCTCTTGCGGCCCCTCTACGGCAACGTCGGCGGGCAGATCCTGACGACGCTCGGCGTCATGCTGATCCTCGGCGAGACGGTCAACTGGATCTTCGGGCCGCAGATCCAGGAGGAGCCGATGCAGGGACTGCTCGCCGGCACGGTTGTGCTCGGCGGCATGCCCTTTCCCGTCTACCGGCTGCTGCTGATCGCCGCCGGCATAATGATCTTCCTGCTGCTCTCCAGCGTCCTGCGCGATACGGCGATCGGCCTCAAGGTGCGCGCGGGCGTCGAGAGCCAGACGCTTGCGGAGCTCGCCGGCGTGCGCGTCGCGCCCCTGCGGAGTTTCGTCTACGCCGCGGGCGGTGTGCTCGCGGGGCTGGCGGGCGGGCTCTACGGCCCGTTCTCCGGCGTATATCCGACCGCCGGCGTCGACACGCTGCTCCTCACCTTCATCGTCGTCGTGATCGGCGGCCTCGGCAGCGTGCCGGGGACGCTCGCGGCGAGCCTCGTGATCGGCCTTGCGGAGGCGCTCGTCGGCTTCTACGCGCCGAACCTCGCGCTGACGGTGAACGTGCTCGCGATGATCGTGATCCTGGTGCTGCGCCCGCAAGGCCTGCTCGGCAAGCCGCCAGGGAGGAGGGACACCCATGCCGCGTAGCCGCTGGCTGCGCCCGGCAGCCCTCGCGGCGCTGGCGTGTGCCTTTCTCGGCTGGCCCTGGGTGACGGGCACGCCGTTCATCCTCAATCTCCTGACGGGCGGGGTGATCTGGGGCCTCTTCGCGCTCTCCTACGACCTCGTGCTCGGCTGGACGGGCGAGATTTCCTTCGGACACGCGCTCTGGTTCGGCTCCGGCGTCTACGCGACGGCGCTCTTCCTGCAGGCGACGCACGTCGACACCTTCCTCGGCATCGCGATCGCGGCGATCCTCCTGACGCCCCTCTCCCTCGTCGCGCATCTCCTGAGCCTGCGGCTGCGCGGCGCCTACTTCGCGATGATCACCTTCGCGCTCGCGGAGTTCGCGCATCTCCTCGTGGAGAACGCGACGTCCGTGACAGGCGGCACGAACGGCCTCACTAGCGTGCCGCTCTCGGCGGACGCCCTCGCCCCAGGCACCCTCTACGTCCTCTCGGCGCTCTGCCTGCTCGCGGGCCTTGCGGCCGTGCTGCTCGTGCGCCGCTCGCGCGCCGGCAGCGTGGTGCGGGCGGTCCGGGACAACCCGACGCGCGCCGCCCTCTTCGGCTACAGCGAGGTCTGGGTGAAGGCGCTCACCCTGGTGGCCGCCTCCTTCCTAGCGGCGGTCGCGGGCGGCCTCTTTCTCGCCTATCAGGGCATGGCGTTCACGGGCGCCCTCGACAGCGGCACGAGCTTCACCGTCCTCCTGATGGCGGTGATCGGCGGGGCGGACTCCGCGTGGGGCGCGGCGCTCGCCGGCATCCTCCTGTACGTGCTCGAGAACTCGCTCTCGGCCACGACGTCGCACTGGGGGATCTTCCTCGGCGCCGTCTACATCGCCGTCGTCCGCTTTCTGCCGGGCGGCTTCGGCGCCCTCGCCCGGCGGCTGCGCCCGGGCAGGCGTGGACGCGGGAAGCGCCAGGACGCCATACTGGCGGCAGGGCAGGCTGCCGCAGAGCAAGGAGGGCCCGAGCGTTGACCATACCCAGCAAGCAGAAGCCGATGCCTACGACGGACCGCGGCCTGCAGACGCGCCAGCGCCTCTTGGGCGCCGCAGAGCGGATCTTCGGCGCCGAAGGCTACCACGAGGCATCGATCACCCATATCGTCGAGGCGGCCGGAGTCGGGCAGGGGACCTACTATCTCTACTTCGCCCAGAAGCGCGACATCTTCGTCGCCCTCGTCGGCCACCTCGCGCGGGCGCTGCGCGAGGCGATCCACGCGGGCATCCAG
>JAKAPV010000260.1 GCA_021806845.1 Bacillota bacterium
GCTGACCGGGGAGGCGCCGGCGCCCGAGCACGCTCAAGCGCTGGAGCGCTACCTCGTCTCCACCATCGACCACGGGTTCAACGCCTCGACGTTCGCCGCCAGGGTGATCGCCTCCACCGGCGCCGACATGGGAGCGTGCATCACCGGCGCCATCGGCGCCCTGAGCGGCCCGCTGCACGGCGGCGCGCCGAGCCGCGCCCTCGAGCTGCTCGACGAGATCGGCACCCCTGAGCGGGGCCGGGCGGTCGTTGCCGGCAAGGTCGGATCCGGCCAGCGGATCATGGGGTTCGGGCACGCCGTCTACCGGACCGAGGACCCCCGCTCGCGCATGCTCCGGGACGTCGCCCGAGATCTCGGTGGCCCCCTCCCCGATCTCGCGGGAGCCGTCCGCGGCCGGTGCGGCGGCGCTCGCCGCCAGTTCGAGCACATTGAGCGCCGTGCGGGCGTCGCCGCCGGCGTGACGAATCAGCGCAGCGCGACCTTCCGGGGTCAGGCGGCAGGACAGCCGCGCGAGTCCGCGCCCCGCATCCGCGATCGCGCGGTCGATCAAAATCCCCATCGCCTGGTCATCCAGCGACGAGAGCGCCACCACCTGGCAGCGCGACAAAAGTGCGTTGTTCACGGAAAAGCTGGGGTTCTCCGTCGTGGCGCCGATGAAGCGGACGGTGCCGGCCTCGACGTGCGGCAGGATGGCGTCCTGCTGGGACCGGCTGAAGCGGTGCAGTTCGTCCACGAAGAGGACCGTGCGGCGCCCTTCCTGGCGCAGGGCGCGCTGGGCCTCCTCGACCTCCCTGCGCAGGTCGGCGACGCCTGAGGTGACTGCCGAGAGCGCGGAGAACCGTGCGCGCAATGCGGAGGCGATCAGGCGCCCGAGCGTCGTCTTGCCGGTTCCCGGGGGACCCCAGAGGATGAGCGAAGGGGCATCGCCGCGGGAGAGGGCGCGCCGCAGCACGCTCTGCTCCCCGACCACGCCTGCCTGGCCGACGAACTCCCCGAAGTCGCGCGGGCGCATCCTTGCGGCCAGCGGCATCGCTGCCTCCACCTGCGCCCGGTCGTCGAAGAGCCCCCCGTCATCTCCTGCAGCCCGCATCTGCGTTCCCCCGTCCTACACCGTGGGCAGCTTGCTTCCGAACAGGGCAAGCTTGGCCGCGAGCTTCTCCTCCAGTTCTGTCGCGCCTGCCGCGCCGTCTAGGTTGACGCGCACGTTGCGCGCCGCGACGTCGCTGGCGGCGCGGGCGAAGATGGCCGCGCTCTCCCAGTCTGATTTGGCCGCCGCAGGAGTGATCTCCTGCGCCCGGGCGATCAGGTCGGCGAGCGAAAGCAGCTGGTCGAGGATCTGGAGCGGCGAGAGTGCGGCCGCACGCAGGGCGGTTGCGATCGCACCGGGGCGCTGGGGGCTGTCCTTCGGGATCCGGTAGGCGGCAAGGACCTGGTCGAAGGCGGCGCCGTCGAGTTCCGCCTGCTGCAGCAGCGTCTGCCGCAGCGCGTTCGCACCGCGCACCAGTTCCTCGGCGCCGCTCTTGCCCTTCTTCTGGCCGAGCCCGCCGCACATCTCCACGATCGCGGCGGCGGTCGCCGCCACATAGCACGCCGCCGAGCCGCCGCCCGGGGTCGGGGTCGCGGCCGCGAGCTCGTCTAGGAAGCGATCCATTGGCGCATCTCCTCCGTCAGTCTTCCTTCTCGGGCCAGGACCCGTCCGCCGGCGAACACCTGCGCGACGGGGTTCATGCCGAAGGCGTAGAAGAGCACGCGGTAGTCGCTGTCGTCCAGCAGGAGAAAGTCCGCTGCGAAGCCCTCGGCGAGCTGACCTGCGGTGTCTTCGAGCCCGATCGCGGCGGCCGCGTTGCGGGTCGCCGCGAGCAGCGCCTCCGCCGGGCGGAAGCCCGCGGTGTGCATGGCGAGCGACATCACCATCGGCATCGAGAACGTTGGCGAGGAGCCCGGGTTCTGGTCGGTCGCGAGGGCCGCGCGCAAGCCCGCCTGTCGCTCGCGCTCCGCCTGCAGGGGGTGCTCGTGCAGGAAGAAGGCCGTGCCGGGAAGGTTCACCGCGATGACCCCCGCCTCTGCCATCGCCTGCAGGCCCGCGTCCGTCGCCGCGAGGAGGTGGTCCGCCGACCTTGCCCCGAGTTCTGCCGCGAGTTCCGCGCCGCCGCTCGGGCGCAGCTCGTCCGCGTGCAGCCGGATCGCGAGCCCCGCAGCGCGCGCCGCGGTGAGGTGGCTGCGCGTATCCTCCGCGCTGAAGACTCCGTCCTCGCAGAACACGTCGGCTGCATCCGCGAGATCCTTCGCTGCCACCTCGCCAAGGAGGTCGTTCATCGCGGCGAGATGCTCCAGGCGATCGATGTCGCCGAGCGGCCAGGCGTGCAGCCCGAGGAACGTGCGGCGCAGCGTGACAGGGGCACGCCGGCGCACCTGCCCAAGCAGCCGCAGAAGGTGCATCTCGCGCTCTGGCGTCAGACCGTAGCCGGTCTTGATCTCGAGGGACGTCGTGCCGTAGGCGACGGCCTCGCCGATGCGCCGCCGCGTCGCACGGATCACCTGCGCGTCGTCCGCGGCCGCGGTGGCCCGGACCGTCTCTTGGATGCCTCCCCCCGCCTGCAGGATCTCAAGGTAGCCCTTCCCCTCCTGGCGCAGCTGCATCTCCGCGATGCGGCGGCCGGCGTGCAGGGCATGGGTGTGCGGGTCCACGAAGCCGGGCACGAGGGCGCGTCCCTCCGCGTCGAGCAGTTCCGTGTCCGGTCCGAGCGTGGTTTCCGCCAGCACCTGCTCCGTATCCCCGACCCGCAGGACCTTGCCTGCGCGCACGACGAGGGCGCCATCGGGGATCGTATGCAGCTGCCCGATCTGGCCCATGCGCGTCTGCGCGTCGCTGCAGGGCGTGATGCGGGCGTGGAAGACGACGAGATCCGGGGCGCTCACTCCGACCGCCCTTCCCGGGCGAGGCGCACCTCGAGCACCTGCTGCTCGTGGAAGCCCTGCAGGCGCAGGCTGCGCGTTGCCACCGCCAGCATCGCGGCGAGCGGCACCAGCCCGACGATCTCGGCGTGCGACACGCTGACTCCGTGATGCGCCGCCTCCGCGGCGACGAAGTCAAAGGCGCGGTAGATCGGCGTCTCCTCGACATCGACGAGGTTCATCGATACCTGTACCGTGCCTTGCGCGGTCGTGTCGATGGCGATCGCGCGGACATTGCGCAGGCCTCCGGAACTTTCCCGCACGGACTTGGCGATCGCCTTGGCAATGTCGAGATCCAGGGTGCGCAGGTAGACGTTGAACGCAACGAGGGGCTTGCGTGCGCCCAGCACCGACGCGCCGAAGGTGGGATGCAGGTCTGGGCCGCCGACGTCGGGACGCCGGGACGCATCCGTCTTCACCGCCTCGCGCAGGCCCTCGAAGTTGCCCTTGCGGATCTGCGGCAGGAGGCGTTTTGGGCCGATCGAGGCCTCCTCGTAGTAGTAGACGGGGATCTGCAGTTCGTCCCACATGCGCTGTCCAAGCGCGTGCGCGGCCTCGACGGCGTCCTCCATCGTCGCGTCCTCGAGCGGCAGGAACGGGAGCACGTCCAGGGCCCCCATGCGCGGGTGGCCGCCTTCGTGGCGGTTGAGGTCGATCTCCCTCATGGCGATCCGGCAGGCGCGCAGCGTCGCCTCGATCAGGGCTTCCTTCGTTCCGACCGCCGTCAGGACGCAGCGGTTGTGGTCCTGGTCGAACTCGTAATCGAGGAGGAGCGAGCCCGGTTCGTCGCGATAGCAGTCGCAGAGGGCGTCGATCACTTCCTGGCGGCGCCCCTCGCTGAAGTTGGGGACGATCTCGAAGCGCTTCAACTCTCGTTTCCCTCCCGAGATGCGTCCAGGACCTTTCCGCTGCGGCAGAGCACCGCCCCTGCGGCGAGGTCGTGGCTGAGTACGGTGTCCGCGTAGTGCGGCAGGTTCTGGCGCACCGCCTGGTGGACGCGGCGCGTCGCCGGCGAGAGGTGCTGCGGCCCTGCGAAGTCGAGTGCCTGGCAGGCCACCACGAGCTCGATGCCGAGCACCTGCCAGCTCT
>JAKAPV010000023.1 GCA_021806845.1 Bacillota bacterium
CGACCCGCGTGATGATGTAGCGGCCGGCGTCTTCCCTCTTGAAGCGGCTCTGCCGATAGGCAAAGCCGCATTCGGAGCCGGCAAAGGACACCGCCTCCAACGTCTGTCGGTCGATCGCCCAGAGCCGCACCAGGGTCTGCGACACTTCCTGGCCGTACGCGCCGACATTCTGGATCGGCGTCGCGCCGACAGAACCGGGAATGCCGGAAAGACACTCCACGCCTTGCAGCCCCTGCTCGACGCACTGTGCGACGAACGGGTCCCAGTCCTCGCCCGCGGCGGCGGTAATGAGCGCGTCCTCCCCGTCGGTCCGCACCTCCAGGCCGCGCAGCGCCACGCGCAGGACGAGCCCTGGGTAGCCTCGATCGGAAAAGACTGTGTTGCTTCCGCCGCCGAGCACCTGTACGGGCAGCTTCGCTTGGCGTGCTTCCGTCAGCGCATCCCGCAATTCCGCCTCGCTCGCCGCCTCGCCGTAGAGGCGCGCCGGGCCTCCGAGCCCGATCGTCGTGAGCGGGCCAAGCGCAACGCCCTGCCGGAAGTCCGCCATCGCGTGCCCTCCCGAAAGCCTTTTCCTCTAGGATACTCGTCTGCCGGCGCGCCGTCGCGCGATTCTTGGCGCCTTGGTCGGGACGGCGCCACGCTCGGCGCAGCCGCTCGCGGGCGGCCCTACGTCAAGCCCCGGAAGCCCCCTCTTCCGCTTGCCACGGCATCCACCCGAGCAGCGCGGCTGCGCCCGTCATGAGGAGCGCACAAAGCGGCGTGAGGAGAAGCGCCAGCAGGGGCAGGCGGCTGAAGACCTGTCCCTCGGTCCACGGGGCGACCAGTGCAGCGAGCGCCAGGGCGGAGAAGACGGCGCCGTAGGTCCAGCCCTCCTTGCCGGGACCGCGCAGGCTGGCGATCGCCAGGATCGCGGAGAACGCCGGGCCGAAGCCGACACCTGCCAGCAGCGCGCCGACGACCGCCAGCCAGGGGTTCGCTCCTCCGAGCGCCACGAACAGCGTCGCCAGAACCGCGACCACGCCCCCGACCGCTATCAGACGTTCGAGGCGCAGCGTCGCGAGAGCTCGGCCGACGAAGAGGCGCACGAGCGTCAAGCCGATCTGGTATGCGGCGGGATAGAGCGCCGAGAGGGCGGTCGAGATACCTGCCGTGAGGTGCTCGTAGGCCGAGATCCAGGCACCGAACCCCACTTCGGCGGCAATGTAGAAGAAGACGATCGCCGTCAGGACCTGCAGCCAGCGCGTCCTGCCGTAGAAGCGCAGAAAGGAGTCCTGGCCGCCCAAGTGGGGCGCGCGCTCTGGCGGCGGCTGGGGAACGCGCGCGAGCGCGATCGCTCCTGCGGCACCGGCGAGCGCGACCAGCGCGAAGACGGGCTGCGGTCCTCCGCCCAGGCGCACGGAAAGTCCCACGATCAGGGGTGCGGCGATGGCCCCGACGCCGAAGAAGACGTTGAGGCGGTTCAGCGCCTGTGCGGGCTGCGGGCTATGGAGCGCACCCACGTAGCGCGACGCGGCGACATCGACGAGGGAGAAGCCGATGCCCGCCACGAGCGTCGCCGCCACCCATGCGCTAAAGGTCTGCGCGAAAACGAGCGCGCCGCCGCTCAGCAGGAAGAGCACGAGGCCGATCTGCAGGATCCGCTGAGGGCCGCGTCGGTCCACGAGGGGGTTCGCGAAGAAGTACACGACGGTATTGCCCGCCGCAAAGACGACGAAGAGCAGCGACAGCGCGGCGTAGCCGCGTCCGAGCTCCCGCACGAGCGTCGGCAGCGCGGCGCCGTACGCCGTCGCCAGGAGACCGATCGCGATGTAGCCGAGCCAGGCAACCCGCTCGGCAACCCCCGTCCGAGGACGCACGCACTTCCCCCCAGAACGAAGCAGACGGAAGCGGCGCGGCAGCCGCAACTGCCGCGCCGGAGGTGTTCTTGTTTAACCCTCGAGCAGCAGCTGCGTCGGGTCTTCGAGGCACTCCTTGATGTGGCGCAGGAATCGCACCGACTCGCTGCCGTCGACGATGCGGTGGTCGTACGAGAGCGCGATGTACATCATCGGACGGATGACGATCTCCCCCTTCACCGCGATCGGACGCTCGACGATGCCGTGCATGCCGAGGATGCCGACCTGCGGAGCGTTGAGGATCGGGGTGGAGAGCAGTGAGCCGAAGACGCCTCCGTTGGTGATGGTGAAGGTCCCGCCGCGCAGGTCTTCGAGCGTCAGTGCTCCGTTGCGCGCTTTCTCCGCCAGTGCGGCGATCGCCTGCTCGATGCCCGCGAAGTTGAGCCTGTCAGCGTCGCGCACGACCGGCACGACGAGCCCCTCGTCGGTCGAGACGGCGATGCCGATATCGTAATAGCGCTTGAGGACGATCTCGTCTCCCTGGATCTCTGCGTTCAGCCGCGGGAAGGCCCTCAGCGCGGAGAGCGCCGCCTTCGTGAAGAACGACATGAGGCCAAGGGAGACGCCGTGCTTCTCCTTGAAGGCGTCCTTGCGCTCGCGGCGCAGGGCCATGACGGCGGAGAGGTCCACCTCGTTGAAGGTAGTCAGCATCGCCGCCTGGTGCTGCGCCTCGACAAGCCGCCTCGCGATCGTGAGGCGGCGGCGCGACATGCGCTGGCGCTCTTCTCGCCTGCCGGACTCTTCGAAGGACGCTGCCTGCGGGGCGGCGGGGGCCGGCGCAGGGGCCGGCGCCGGCGCCGGCGCCGGTTGCGATGGTACGGCGGCTTGCCGGGAATTCGCGTGGGTGACGACGTCGTCGCGCGTCACGCGGCCGCGGGGGCCGCTGCCCGCGATCTCCGCGAGGTTGATCTGGAGGTCCTGCGCGAGCCGCCGCACCTCGGGTGACGTGGGACCGCCAGTCTCGTCAGGCGCTGCTGCGGGTGCCGCGGCAGTGGGTGCCTGCGCGGCCGGCTGGGAGGGTGCGGCGGGAGCAGGCTGAGCGGCCGCAGCGGAATCCGGGGCCGCGCCTGCCTCACCGAGGACGCCAAGCACCTCCCCGATCGTCACGGTGTCGCCCTCCGCCTTGCGTACCTCCGCGAGGACGCCGGACTCCTGCGCCTGTACCTCGAGGTTCACCTTGTCCGTTTCGAGCTCGACCAGCGCGTCGCCCTGCGCAACCGCGTCTCCCGGGTGCTTCAGCCAGCGTCCGACAGTCGCTTCAACGATCGACTCGCCGAGCTGCGGAACCGTGATTTCACTTGGCACGTCTCTTCCCACCCCGCGTCTCTAGTTTCAGCGGCAGGTTGCCCGAGAGCGCCTCTGCGAGGATGCGCTCGTGTTCCGCCTGGTGTACATCGGGCATGCCTTCCGCAGTGGCCGCGCGGTCCGAGCGGCCGACGTAGTGGAGCTCCGCTCCGCTAGGGAGCAGGGCCTGCAGGCGCGGCGCGATGTAGCTGTAGGCACCCATGTTGCGCGGCTCCTCCTGGAGCCAGATGAACTCGTACGCGCTTGGATAGGTTGCGAGCAGCGCGCGGATCTCGGAATCCGGGAACGGGTAGAGGAGTTCGATCCGCAGCAGTGCTCCGCGTTCGGCGTCTCGGCTCTCCTTCGCCTTTCCCCGGTACTCGACGGCGATCTTGCCGCTGCAAAAGACGATGCGCTCGACACGCGCCTTGCGCGCGGCAGCCTCCACGTCGTCGAGCACCGGCTGGAAGCGGCCGCTCGCGAGGTCCTGCAGGCTCGAGGCGGCGAGCGGGTGGCGCAGCAGGCTCTTCGGGGTCATGACGATCAGCGGCCGCGGCCGATCCTTGAGCCATGCCGCCTGCAGCCGGAGCAGATGGAAGTATTGTGCCGAGGTGGTGCAGTTCGCGATCCGCAGGTTATCTTCCGCAGCGAGCTGCAGGTACCTTTCCACCCTGCCGCTCGAGTGCTCCGGACCCTGGCCCTCGTAGCCATGCGGCAGGAGGAGCGTCAGGCTGGAGGTTTCCGCCCACTTGGCGCGGGCGGCGGAGAGGAACTGGTCGACGATCACCTGGCCGACGTTCGCGAAGTCGCCGAACTGCGCCTCCCAGAGGACGAACGCTTCCGGCGCGCGCAGGCTGTAGCCGTATTCAAAGCCCATCGCCGCCGTTTCGGAGAGTGGGCTGTTCTGCACGTCAAAGCTGGCGCGGCCCTGCGGCAAGTGGCGGTGCGGAACGTAGGTCCGGCCCGTCTTCACGTCGTGCAGGACGAGGTGGCGCTGGCTGAAGGTGCCGCGCTCGCTGTCCTGCCCACTTAGACGGATCGGCGTGCCGTCCGCCAGGATCGATGCGAACGCCAGCGCCTCGGCGTGCGCCCAGTCGATGCCGTCTTCCTTCCCGAGGAGTTCGCGCCGCTTCTGCAGCAGGCGCTCGAGCTTCGCGTTGGTCTCCATGCCCTCGGGACGGGCAAGGAGCGCGTCGTTGACCGTGCGGAGGAACGCTTCGCCGAGGGGCGACGGCTCCTCTGCGGAGCCCTTTTCATGCGGCAGCGCGTGCGGGTACTTCTGCCGGCCGCTCACGACATCGTCGAACGCCTGGCGCAGCACGTCGCGAGCCGCCTGGCGCTGCTCCTCGACCTGCGCCCCGGTGACGACGCCCTGCGCCAAGAGGCGCTGCGCGTAGAGCGTAGCGACCGTCGGGTGGTCCTTGATCTTCTCGTACAGCAGGGGCTGGGTGAAGGTCGGCTCGTCACCTTCGTTGTGGCCGTAGCGGCGGTAGCCGATCAGGTCGATCAGCACGTCCTTGTGGAAGAGCTGGCGATAGGCGATCGCGATCCGGGCCGCGGCGAGGCAAGCCTCCGGCTGGTCCGCGTTGACGTGCAGCACCGGGATCTCGAAGCCCTTTGCGAGGTCGGACGCGTACCGCGTCGAGCGGTCCTGGTACGGGTCGGTCGTGAAGCCGACCTGGTTGTTGGCAATGATGTGGATCGTGCCGCCCGTCGTGTAGGCGCGCAGGCGGGAGAGGTTCAGCGTTTCCGCGACGACGCCTTCGCCAGGGAACGCCGCGTCGCCGTGGACGGTGATATTGAGCGCCTGTGCGACCTCCTGCAGGGATGGGCCGGGCTGTGAGCGGTCGTCCTGCGCCGCGCGGGTGATGCCCTGCACGACCGGGTTGACGAATTCGAGGTGGCTCGGGTTGTTCGCCAGCGTCAGCTGCACCGGACCGCCCGCTTCGTGGATCGTGCGCCGGCTGCCGAGGTGGTACTTGACGTCCCCGGACCAGCCGCCGTACATGTCCGCTTCCTCCGCCGGCCCGGCGTGGAACTCGGTGAAGATCTGTCCGAACGGCTTTCCCAGCACGTGCGTCAGCACGCTGAGGCGGCCACGGTGGGCCATGCCGATCGTGACTTCGCGGGTGCCGCTGCGGACCGCTGCATCAATGATTTCGTCGAGCATCGGCACCAGCAAGTCGGTGCCTTCGATCGAAAATCGCTTCTGGCCCTGGAACGTGCGGTGCAGGAACTGCTCGAACTCCTCCACCGCGACGAGGCGCTGCAAGGTCTCCTTCTGCCGCGCGGGCGTCAGCGAAAGGGAGTTGCCGGTCTCCGCCGCCTTCTGCAGCCAGTCCCGCTCCTCCGCGACGTGCACGTGGCTCAAGTCGAACCCGATGTGGCCCATGTAGATGGCGCGCAGCCGCGCGATCGCGTCTTGCAGCGTGCCTGCCGCGGCGCCCTCCTCGGGAAAGACGATGCTCCCCGGAAGCTCGCGCATCTGCCGCTGCGTCAGCCCGTAGGCCTCCGGTTCGAGCGCATGGTCGGTGAGCGGGTCGGCGGCGAACGGGTCGAGTTGCGCGCGCAGGTGTCCGAACTGGCGGATGTTGCGCGCGAGCCTGGCCGCGAGCACGACCGCCTGCACGTCGATGTTGCCGGCCGCGGGAGCTGCTGGCGAAGGGCCTTCGAAATCAAGGCCGCCCTGGCGTTCGAGCTCCGCGAAGAGCGCTGCGCTGCGCGCGTCGACCGACGAGGGATCCCGGCGATACTTCTCGTACAGCTCCTGGGCCGCTCCGGCATTGGGTCCGTGAAACAGCTCCCCCAGATCCATACGTACCTTCCTCGCAGCGGACAGATTTCCGATGGTGCTAGTGACCATTGCCTGAGGTGGCATCATTATAGCGCGGCTCTGCTGCTATGCGTAATGCGCAGTTATCATGCTCCATCCTTCGCTTTATGCATAGTTAAGCCCGCTCGACGGTCCAGGTCCGACGTCCTTACAGTGCCCCGCTTGCCGCGCTCTCGTCCGCCGAGACGCACAAGGGAGACGTCCTGGCAACATGCGGACGTATAGGTTGTCCCTTCCTGCGGCGCGAAGTGACGGTGGTGTCTCGCTCAATCCAGAACTGCTGGCCTTCGGCGAGCATATGAGCACTTCAGATCTCGTCTAGTACCGCGCAGCGGGGAGAGACGCCAAATTCACGCTGCCTGCGGCGGCGAGGCAGCCGATGCGGATCGGAACCCTGCGTCAGCTGGTTTGACTAGGGCAACGGCCGCCAGTCTGCCTCGCTCAACCCCTCAATGCTCGAGTAGGCGGCATGGCCGGCTACGTAAACCTGGACGGCCGCCCCCTGGGACCGGCAAAATAGACAGTTGACACGCCATACTAGCCCAGGGGAGGAATTGCCACTTGCGAAAGTATGTCGCCGAGGCACTCGGCACTATCCTGCTCGTTCTGCCCGGTACCGGCGCGATCGTCGCCACAGCCCTCACCGGCCAGCCCGGCGGCGTCGGCATCGTCCTCGCGTTCGGCCTCGGCCTCTTGGTCGCCGTCTATGCCTTCGGCCCGATCTCCGGGGCGGCGGTCAACCCGGCTGTGACGATCGGCCTCGCGATCCTCGGCGTCCTGAAGTGGCGAGAAGTGGTCCCGTACATCATCAGCCAGCTAATCGGTGCGACGATCGCATCGCTCGCTGTGCTGCTCTTCTTCGGAAATGTCGCGCACCTCGGAGCAACCGTCCCCGGTCCGCACATCTCCGTGTGGATGGCGCTCGGCGCCGAGATCCTCGGCACCTTCATCCTGATGACCGGCGTCGCGGCATTGACGCACCCGAAGTTCCCGCAGGCCGCGAGCGGCCTCAGCGTGGGCCTCGCACTGACAGCAGCCGCGTTCTTCACGGGGAGCATCTCCGGCGGCTCGTTCAACCCCGCCCGCTCCTTCGGTCCAGCGCTCCTCACCGGCACCTGGACCTCCTTCTGGATCTACATCGTCGGCCCGGTGATCGGGGCGGTGCTGGCGGCCGCCCTCTACCGCGCGGTGCGCCCCGAAGCCTAGAACTTCCAGATGGAGCCATTGCAGGCACGCAGTGGCTCCGCGGCGAATCGGTGCAAGAGGGTGGTCCATTGCACCGTCGCCGCGTCCTGTTCGCTGCAGCCTGCGCCCTGCTGCTCGCGGGTTGCGGGTCTCCTGCCCACCGGCCCGCAGCCGGGCCGCAAGCCGCACATCACCGCACAGGCGAGCCCGCAGTACCGAGGATCGCCTCCGCGCAAACCCCAGCCGGCTCTGCGCGGAGCCTAAGCCAGTTGCTTGCCGGGCCCACGACCGCGCTCGAAGGCTACAGCTTCTCGGCCACGGCCTACGCGCCCGGCTACGGACTCCTCGTTCGAACCTTTCCCGCAGTTTCCCCGCCTGGCTATCTGGGACTCTCGCCCGGTGCGCTCTGGCTGATCAACCCGACGACCCAGGCGACGCGCAACCTCATGGCAGGCGCAGCGGATTCCATAGAACCCACGTACGTTTCGGCCGGCGGAGGCTGGGTGCTTTGGGGCGAAGTCGGAGGGGCAACGGGCATGGGGCCCGCCGACTACTACCTCGAGAATCTCAAGACCGGCGAGCGACGGCCATACGTCGGACCCTTCGGGCCTGAAACGGGCGGCACGCTATCGGGCGGCCTCATCTACGCCGAGGGCACCCCCGCTTCCGGGTGTCAGAGCATCTCCGCGTCCGACCCGACGACCGGACAGACGGCGACCCTCCTCAAGACTGTTGGCTGCTCCCAAGTCTCCGCAAAGGGGCCCCCGCTCATCGCGCGAGAGGGAGGTCCCCTGCCCGCGCTCCTCACCGGCGTCTCGATCTGGGGCTGGGCGGTGGGCGGCGGACAACTCTACTTCGCGGCGTCTCCCGCGGGACAGTCCGGGGAACCGACAACGCTAGCCGCGCTCAACCTGCGCACGGGCGCGATCCAAGACCTCCTGACGACGCCGGATCGCATTCCGGTCATGGCGGCGGATGCCGATGTCGTCGCCTTCACGGACGGTAGCTACATCTACGCCCTCGCGGCGGGAAACCGGCTGCCGCTGCAGCTCGGTGCGGGCCAGACGCCGACGGTGAGCGGCCCCTATGTCTCCGGCGGCGGCGAGGTCTACGACAGCGAGGCGGGGATCCTCTATGCGCTGCCCTCCGGGGCCGTCTGGCCGCGGCTCGACGGCCCGTACCTCAGTTGGTACCAGGGCGGCACGCTCTACTACGCGCAACTGTCCGTACTACTCGTGCCGCAGCGCGTCCACGGGGTTCAACCCCGCCGCGCGGTTCGCGGGATAGATGCCCGACACGAGGGCCACTGCCACGGCGAACGCCATCGCTCCGAGCGCAATGAGCGGCGTGAGGGCGAACAGCGTGACGGGCTGCCCCCCGCCGCCCCGGATCGAGAGGTTGACGATCGCGTTGATCGCCTGGCCGGCCAGATACCCCCCGAGGAGCCCGATCACGCCGCCGACGACGCCGATGATCAGGGACTCCGCGAGGAACATGCGGCGGACGTCGCGCCTGCGCGCCCCGATCGCTTTCAGCACTCCGATCTCCCGCGTGCGCTCCAGCACTGCCACGATCATCACGTTCGCGATCCCGAGGCCCGCCACCACGAGCGCGATGCCCCCGATCACGCCGAGGATCGACTGCACGATCAGGAACACCTGGTGCAGCGAATCGATGATGCTCTGGAAGGTCTGCGTGCCGTAGCCCATCCGCGAGATGCGCGCCGCGAGGGGCTTCACGTCCGCCTGCACCCTCGCCTGGACAATCACCTCGTCGTAGAGGAAGCCCCTGCGGCCCTGCGCGGCAGCCCCCTTGCCTTCCTTGAGCACGGTCTGCAGCGTGCGGTACGGGATGTAGCTGGCATTGCCCTTGACGATGCCGACGATCTTCAGGCTCTGCGTCACAGGCGTTGGGAAGGCGCTGCCGTTCAGACCGTTCGAGCCGAGATCGCTCGTAAACTTGACGGAGATCGTCTTGCCGAGCAGGCGGCGCAGGTTCGCCGTCGTCGGCTTGGCGCTCTTCGCCAGCAAGTAGCTGGCGGACGCGTCCCCGAGCACGATCGCCTGCCCGGTGTCTCCCGGGATCCGTCCGACCCGCAGCTGCTGCGCGAAGCTCGGCAGGCGGAAGTGCTGCGGCGGGAGGTTTTCGGCGATCAGGGTGGCGCCGTGCCCGCGCAGCTTCGCGGTGGCGAGAATGGTCGCGGAGTAGTAGGCACCCTGCGCGTCCGGCAGCCGGGAGAAGGTCTTCAGGGTCGTGTCGTTCATCGGCTTTACGGCTGAGGGCGCTCCGAGCGACACGCCGAACGTCGAGCCGCCCTGGCCCTTCGCGCCGGTGACCATGATCTGGGTCACCGACCCGACACCGTTCAGCTGCCCGAGCACGCTGTCTTGCAGCCCCTGCCCGAACGAAACCATCAGCACGATCGCGCCGACCCCGATCGCCACCCCGAGACCCGTCAGGATGGCTCGCGCCTTGACACGCCGGATGCTGCGCCAGGCGTAGCTGAGCATGTCCGCGAAGCGCAGCGTTCCCCGGCGCGAAGCGCTCGGCGCCGGCCGCTCCGCGGGCTCCGTCCCAACCACCGCCTGCGCCCTCCCGTCCAGGAGGTGCAGCACGCGGTCCGCCTCCTGCACAAGGGCCGGGTTGTGGGTGATCAGGACCAGCGTCCGCCCCTCGCGGTGCAGCTCATGCAGGAGCGCCATCACCTGCTCCCCCGAGTGGGAATCGAGGTTTCCGGTCGGTTCATCGCAGAGCAGGATCTCGGGGTCGTTCGCCAGCGCCCGCGCGATCGCGACGCGCTGCTGCTGGCCGCCCGAGAGCTGGGTCGGCCGGTGGTGCATGCGGTCGCCGAGCCCGACCTGACGCAGGAGCTCCTCGGCGCGGGTGCGGCGCTCAGCATGCCTCAGGCCGTTCAAGGACAGCGCGAGTTCCACGTTCTCGAGTGCGGTGAGCGAGCCGATCAGGTGAAACGACTGGAACACGACGCCGACCCGCGTGCGCCGGTAGGCGGCCAGCGTGTCGCTGTCGGCGGTCTGCAGCGCGACGCCGCCGGCTGTCAGTTCTCCTGCCGTCGGACGGTCGAGCCCGCCGATCAGGTGCAGCATGGTCGTCTTTCCTGACCCGCTCGGACCCAGGATCGCGAGGAACTCCCCTGTCTTGACCTCGATGGAGAGGTCCTCTAGGGCCCGGACCTCCTCGTCGCCCATCCGGTAGACGCGGGACACCCCGCGCATCTCGATCGCCACGGCTCCGACCTCCTTAGCAAGCAGCGCGCGCGATCCCCGGCGGCACATCGCCGCCGGGGATCGCCTTGCGGATGCCCTAGACCGACTGACCGTCTTCCTTCTGGACGAAGAGCGAGGCGATCCACCCGATGAGGAGGGCCAGCAGCCAGCCGAAGATGACCGCCACCACGAGTTCGATCAGGCGGGCGCCGAAGCTGAACGCTGCGTTCAGCTGCGACTGCGAGAGGCTGCTGCCGGCCTGCTGCATGGCACGGCGCATGGCAGCGGCGGACGGCGGAAACAAAAGGTTGCCGATGCCGGAGATGAGGCTGTAGATGACGCCCGCGAGCGAAGCGCGCAGCGGCGCGCGGTCCATCGTCCGCTTGGCCCGCAGGGCGATCAGGACAACAATGATGCCGATCAGGATATCGAGAATGTAGCCAAGGAGCGGGTAGAAGCTGCTCGTCAGCGGAACGGTGAGGTGCACGATGACGGCGAGGACACCGACGACGGCCGCCGTGAGGTATAGGTTCATCAGACGCTGGCCCGGGTTTTCCGCCACGGACATCTACTCCTCTCGCACTGCGGGCTCATCGCTATACGAGCGCGCGCAATGTGGGCACTGCTTCCATCATATCACCGAACGAAGGGATATAGAGCCGCCGCAACGCAGACCGAGCCCACGAGGGCACCCACCAGCACCTGCGGCAGGTCGTGCTGGTGCAGGCGCAGGCGGGCCCACGCGACGATGGGCGGCACCCAGATGAACAGCAGCGCGATGGCCCCGAACGCGACGAGCGCGAGCCAGAACACGGCGAAGGCACCGCTGACGTGCATGCTCACCTTCCAGAACTGGCTCAGGAGGGTGCCGACCACCCCGACGAGCACGATCACGGCAGTGGACTCCTGCACCACGACCGGCAACCGCAGCAGTACCGCTGCCACGAGCATCGCCGCACCGAACGGCAGTGTAATCGGGAGAAACTTCTTGCGTTCCTCGAGGCGGCTGAGGTCGAGGTCGCTCACCCGCCGGCCCCACGTCGCGGCCAGCAGCACGAGCGACGGTATGCAGATCACGACGCTCCATGCCGCGCCGACAGAATCGTAGAGCGGCGGGCCGCCCGAAAGGGCCAGTATCAGAAAATAGAACGTCGCGAGCACGGGCGGGCTGCCGAGATGCGACACGATCTGCGCCGTTCGGTCCTTGCCAGTAGGCAGCGACGGGACCTCAACGGACAACTTCCTGCCCCTCCCTGCTGGAGCCTCTGCGCGACAGTACCTGAGCCCTGCGTAGATTGTGTGAAGGCTCGCCTATCGTACCACCGCGAGCCGGACAGGAACAGTCGCCCCATCGGCGCAGGACGCCACCTACTCCTCCGCGACGGGCGACGCGCTCGCGTAGCCGGTCGAGAGCGCTTTGCGAATCTCGTCCTCGCCCATCCCGAGTTCGCGCAGGATGCCGCGGGTGTGCTGGCCGTGCAGAGGAGGCGGCAGCCTCGGCTCCGCCGGTGTGCGGGTATAGCGCCAAGGCAGGCGCACCTGAGGCAGATCATCGATCAAGGGGTGATGCATGTGGGCCACCGTGCCTGCCTGCTCCACCTCTGGTCCCTGGAACACCTCGTCGACGCTGCGGATCGGACCGCAGGGGATCCCCCCTTGGGTGAGTGCCGTGAGCGCCTCCTCCCGCGTCATGGAGGAGAGTGCCGCCTCGATCGCCGCGATCAGCTCCGCCCTGTGCACGACCCGGTCCGGGTTCGTGCGGAAGCGGTCGTCCAAAGTCCACTCCGCATGTCCGAGCACCCGGGCGAGGCTTGCAAACTGGCGGTCGTTGCCGACGCCGATCGCAATCGGCCGATCCTTCGTGCGGATCGCCTCATAGGGCGCCATGGAGGGGTGCGCGTTGCCGTAGCGTCGCGGCGGCCGGCCCGTGAGCAGGTAGGATGACGCGACGTTCGCCAGCATCGCGACCTGGCTTTCGAAGAGCGACACCGAGAGATGCTGTCCGCGGCCGGTCTGCGCGCGCTCGTAGAGGGCTGCGAGCACGCCGCTCAGCAGAAAGGAGCTCGTGAAGAGATCCGCCGCCGCGACGCCGACCTTGTACGGCTCGCCGTCGGCGGGGCCGGTGATCGACATGAGCCCGCCCGCTCCCTGGATGACGAAGTCGTAGCCCGCGCGGTCGTCGCCGAGCGGGTATCCGCGGACGCTCGCCGTGATCAGCCGCGGCTGTGCTTCGCGCAGCGCGGGCAGCGCGAGGTTGAAGCGGTCGAGGTTGCCCGGCCGGAAATTCTCCACGAGCACATCGGCCCAGCCCGTCGCGAGCCGGCGCACGACATCCTGCGCTTCGGGACGGGTCAGGTCGAGGGCGATGCTTTCCTTGTTGCGGTTGACGCCGAGATAATACGCCGACTCTCCGGCGACGAACGGCGGGCCCCAGCTGCGGGTCTCGTCCCCTTCGAGCACGTGCTCGACCTTGATGACGCGGGCGCCCAGCTCGCCGAGCGCCATGGTGGCGAAAGGCCCGGCGAGCACGCGTGAGAGATCGAGCACATGGACTCCGTCGAGCGGACCACGGCGCTCAGCCATCGTGCGCCACCTCCCCGAGTGCCTGCAGCGCCTGTTCCACGTCCTCCGGCAGGTTGAAGGGCGCGAACGAGAAGCGCACGCCTTGCGGCTGCAGCTCCTCGACCGCCCGCGCGATCACCTTGCGACGACGGTAGAGTTCCCCGACGACTTGCCGGCCGGGAAGGTCCTTGACCCGCACCGTGACCATCGCGCTGCGCCGCGCCACGGAGACCTCCTCGACGCCGTGCGGGAGTCCGCCGAGGAACTGCTCGACCAAGGCGTGCGAGGCGGCGAAGGCCTCTTGCCAGCCGATGTCCGCGTAGAGGGAGATGGCGCGCATGAGGCCGTCGAAGAGAGGCCAGTTGTGCGTGCCCACCTCGAGGCGCCGCGGCGTGTCGCGCCAAGGAACGTCGTCCTCGAGTCGGCCCGCGAGGTCGTGCAGCGCGGAGCCACTGCCTGCGGGGAGAAGCCCGAGCCGTGCGAACGCGCGGGGGTGCGCATAGAGTCCCGCCGTGCCGACCGGGCCGAGCAACCACTTGTGGCCGTTGAAGCCGTAGAAATCCGGGTCGATCGAGGCTAGGTCGACGCGCATCTGGCCGACGGCCTGCGCGCCATCGAGGAAGCTGAGGGCGCCCGCCTCCGTGCAGGCGGCGACGATCCGCTCGGCCGGCAGGATGCGTCCGTTCGTCTGCAGGATGTGCGACACCGCGACGAGGCGCGTGCGTGGCGTGAGCAGCCGCGAGAGCCGCTGCATGAGGGCGTCGTCGTCTCCGTCCATTTCCCATGGCACGACGCGAATCCGGCCCATCCGCTCGAGCGCTCTCCAAGGATAGCGGTTCGCCGGGTGCTCGTGCGTACCGACGATCACTTCATCCCCCGGCGAGAAGTCGAGCCCTGCAGCGATCCAGTTGGTCGCCTGGGTGATGTTTTCCGCAAGGCCGATGCGATCGCCCGGCACCCCGAGCAGGAGACCGATTCCGGCGCGCACGCCGTCCATCGCCGCGCGCCGCGCCTCGTAGCCCTCCGGCCAGCCGGGGCCCTCCACCTGCCATTGCTCGTAGGCACGCACGAACGCCACGGTGACGGTCTGCGGCGACGGCCCGAGCGTGCCCGTGTTGAGGTATACCTTGCGCCGCAGCACCGGAATGTCCCTGCGCAAGTCTTCAAGCGTCCAGCCCACGCTGCTCCCCCTTCATGCGTGATCCTTACGCCGCCCAAGCCTTGTCCCCTCCTGCGGGCGCGCGTCTGCTATGATCCTGCTTGGTATGCCGCGCATGCGGCGCTGGAAGGGAGGCCCCCCATGGCCCCGGACCTCGACCTCAGGGCCGGCCGCCTCCGCCGTGCCTTCGGGCTGCTCGCGCCGATCTACGACGCGCTCTTCTACCAAACGTCCGAGGAGATCTGGGAGGCTGCGCTTTCACTCCTGCAGCCGCAGGCGGGGGAGCGCATCCTCGATGCCGGCTGCGGCACCGGCCGACTCCTGATCGCCCTCTCCCACCTCGTCGGTGCCCAAGGAACAGTGCAGGGCGTCGACATCGCCCCTGCCATGTGCCGCGCTGCGCAGCAGCTCGCCACGCGTACCGAGCACCCGGCTGGGGTCGGCATCTCCACCGCCGACGTGCGCCGGCTTCCGTTCCCCGATCACTCCTTCGACGGTGCCGTGAGCGTCTTGACGCTCGAGCTGCTGAAGCCCGGCGGGACGGAGGCCGCTTTGCGCGAACTCGCCCGCGTCGTCCGTCCCGGCGGCCGCATTGTGGTGGCCGCCCTCGCCGACGCCGTCACGACCGACCGTCCCCTGCAGTACTACGAAATGCTCCGCTACGTCCTGCCGCTTGCCTGGCTGGGTCGCCCCCTGGCCCTGCGCAGGCTCGCCCACGCGGAGGGCCTTTCGCCGCGCATCGCCATGCGCCGCCAGTTCCTCCGCCTGCCGGTCGACGTCGTGCTGATCGGCGTCCCGTCCTAGCGGCACTACGACTGTGGTACCATCCTGCGCCAGGGAGGGGTCGCATGAGCGATGAGCTCGAACGCTACTACGAGCGACGGGCACCAGAGTATGATGCCGTCTACGCAAAGCCGGAGCGTCAGGAAGACCTGTCCGCGCTGAAGGTGCGTATCCCCGAGTTGCTGCGGGGACTGCGGGTGCTCGAGATAGCGGCCGGCACCGGTTACTGGACGCAACATATCGCACCGGCGGCTGCGAGCGTCGTCGCAACCGACCTCAATCCTGCGCCGCTGCGTATCGCTGAACGTCGCGACTATGGCGGTGCGAATGTCGCCTTTCAGGTTGCGGACGCCTTCGACCTGCGGGGGGTAGCCGGAGACTTCGACGCGGCGTTCGCGGGCTTTTTGTGGTCTCACTTGGCTCACGACAGGATCCCTGCCTTCTTGGACGGCATCGCCCGCCGCCTGCCTGCCGGTGGTCTTGTGGTCGCGATGGACAACCGCTACGTGGATGGGAGCAACGCTCCGATCACTCGCAGGGATGCTGATGGCAACACGTTTCAGCGTCGTGATCTGAGGGACGGGAGCACGTGGGAAGTGGTGTCAACAGTTGCCTGATTTGCTGGACAAACCCGGACATCCGTTGTTCGTGCCGCCCCAGTGCCGACTAGCGCCGGTTGTTCTCGGGACCCGCTTGCGCGGGTGCCGGCCATCCTCACGCATGAGCCGTGGCCGGCGAACCACTGGGAGTCGCCCCATGCCTCTCGCGGCAAGCCGCTTGCGCACTCGCACGGGACCAGCAACCAGCCCCACCACCGGAAGCCTGTCGGCTTCCTCTCGGGCCTTGGACCGCCAGGGCATCCGCCATTCTGTCGTTAGCCCCGCCGGCAGCCTAGCCGGCTGCCGTGACCTGTTCAGGATTCACGGCTGCGCCACCGTTTCCGGCGCGCCTTGGTTCGGCCGCCTTGCGCTCAGCCGCCATGGGATAGCGGAAGGTGCGATCCCATTTCAGCTTGAGATTCAGAGCGGCGGCCACGTTCGCATCGCCCGACCAGGCACAGTGCCCGCAGTGCAGCCGGCTGGGATAGCCGACCCCGCTTGGCGAGAGTCTCTCGGCCAAGCGGTGACACGCCGGGCATGCTTGACTGGTCCAGGCAGGATTCCGCTCGACGACCAGGATCCCTTCGCGCAAGGCCAGATCACGCACATGCCTCAGGACCTGCCCCCGCAGCCAGTAGGAGCGCTTGCGGTTCGTCCTTCGACTCCAGGAAAGGCCCCGCTCTGGACGGTACGGGCGCAGGTGCTCGAAGACGAGGACTTGCAGCCCGAGGGCGACCGCCCAGGCGACGATGCGCGCGGCGATCTGCCAGGCCAGGGAGGCGTCGAGATTGCGGACGTACGTCCAGAGCGCGCGGTTCGAGCGCTCGCCCTTGACCGGGGTTCCCGACGCCTTCTGCTTGCACGCGACCTTGCGTAGCGCACGTTCGCGCTTTGAGTTTTCCTGCGCGTGCCAGACCGTCTCGACGCCTATGCAGCGCTCGCCCTCCCAGGCCGCAGCCACGGCCGAGTCGGCGTTGAGATCGATCGTGCCTACCTTGAGGGTTGGCTCCTTGAGCCGCCGCTCCTCCGCCTTGCCCTTGACCTCGACGCGCTTCTCGAAGGGCACGTGCAGGTAGAAGCCATCCGGCTTCGCGACCAGCGTCGGCGACTGCGCGACCCAGACGCCGGGGGACGCGCGCAGGCGCTCCTTCTCCTCGTTCGTGCGACGCTCCCTGCGCTCATCAGCCATGCGAGCGTTCTGCTCTGCCCGCTCTGCGGCGATGCGCGCCTGCTCCGCCTCCGACCGTGTAAAAAGGTCCAGCGCGTAGGGAGGCATCTGCAAAGGCACGTCGATCCAACGCCAGCGACCGCCCGACAGAACTTTGAGGCAGCAGGAGCCCTTGCGCAGCCGGTCTACGTCCAGGTGGTACATGCCGCCATAGAGCGTCACGTTGGGGTGCGGGTCGGGCGGCCTCGGCTCCCTGCCGCGCGTTGCAGGGTCTGCCATCTCCCACAGCTTGTGGTTCGTGAGATGACTCGCGACGGCGCCAGAGGCCGCGTTGATCGCCGCGCGGCGCAGCGTGACGGGCATCTGGGGGCAAACCTCGCTGAAGTCGTGGAGTACCGTGGGGTGATCCTCCGTGCGCACGGTCACGCGCTCAGCCCAAGTGAGCAGGTCCTTCCCGGTCCAGGAGACCTCGCGCTCCTCGCCCCTGCGCGCCCTGACGGTTTTCTTCTCCTCGTAGACGTCGGGGTGTTCGAGGAACAGGTCCGTGTAAAAACGTATGGCCCTGGCCCATTCGACCTGCGTGCTCGCGATCGCCCGGATCGCGACGGGGTCCGCACCCTCGGCGATGCGCAGGCGGACGGTGCGGGTGACGCCGACGAGAATCGGATCAGGCATCGCCCATCACCTCGTCATCCAGTTCCTGCGCCGCCTCCTGGACTTTGTGGCGGAATCGCTGTGACCGTCTCCCGTAGAGCCTTGCGGCGAACACGGCGATGATCGCGAGCATGTCCTGTACAAGTTCCTGGGTCGCGTCGGTTGCGACCGGTCCATCCAAGACCTCGACGCGGACGCCGTGTGCCGCCAGCGCTTCGACAACGTAGGCGAAGCCGAAGCGCGCCAGGCGGTCCTTGAACTCAACCAGCACTACATCGATCTCGTCGGAGGCGGCCATGTGGAACAGGCGGTGCAGGCCCTTGCGCTTCTCGTTCAGCCCCGAGGCCCGTTCCGTGACGGTTGCCTCCAGTTTGTAGCCCCGCTCTGCTGCCGCCGCGACCAATCGTTCGCGCTGCCGATCGAGGTTGCCAGCCTCCGCCTGCTTGCCGCTGGAGACGCGAGCGTAGACGACGCAACGCGGCACCGCCCTTGCCTTTGTGTGAAGCAACGCGTCGACCTCACCTGCCGGGAATCTCCGCTGCCCCGTTGGCAGACGCACAGGATGCAACCGCCCCGCCTTCTCCCAGCGGTAGACGGTACGTACAGTCATGCCGAGACGCTCGGCGACTTGCCCGGTGGAGAGCATTTGTTCGTGGTTCATGTTCCCATCGTGGGAATGTCCGTCATTCCTTGTCAAGGGGTGTCAGGGACTCAGGGTGGCTCCTCAAAAACTTTCCCGAACCTGAGGAACTGCGACGGAGCGCACTCCCGTATTCAGAAGACATTACTGTGGAACTGCTTACCTACTACTGGGTGGTCCGCTACACATTGATATGAATGCGATTGGCCGATAGCACGCGGCGCCTTCGAGGCCATCCTGGCGGCACATCCAGCTCCAACGGGCACCTATTGCATTTATGTGCAGAAAGTCTAATATTACGGAATACGTAAGTCGTGAGGAAAGGGGGCATGAATCAGGCGTTGCAGGACATGCGGCAGTATAAAGCCCAATTCTTCCAGGCCCTTGCCAACCCGCACAGGGTGCATATCCTGGAGCTTCTGCGCGAGCAACCGAAAACCGTCAGTGAGTTGCAGGCAAAGATGGGGCTCGGGGCGTCCAATATCTCGCAGCAACTCGCGATCCTGCGCAAGCAGCACATCGTATACGGGACGAAGGACGGAACGTCCGTCATCTACGACGTCACCGACCGGCTGGTCTTCGAGATCCTGGATGTAAGCCGCAGGATGTTCCTGAACCAGTTGACCGAGTTGCAGTCCGCCGTATCGCAAGACACATCCGGTCGGGGAGCGAACTAACACTGGGTCAGTACTCGGGCGCGGGCCTTTCTGTACTCGTCGGCGTATCCTTCGCCGGGTCGATCCTGGCGCTCTGGGACCGTCCCGGCGCCCCACCTGAACGCCCCCTTCTTGAGCTCCTCCCCTCCCTCGCCCCCCTGGCACTTCGGATCGT
>JAKAPV010000261.1 GCA_021806845.1 Bacillota bacterium
GATCTCGCATTATCTCGGCGGTCCCTTGTGGCTTTACAGCGGCTCACTTGCGGCCACGACGGCCCTTGGGCTCCTGCTCTACGGGCTCGCCGCCCGGACGACGAAGCGCTCTGGAGCCGAACCGGTGCTGATCGCCACGTCCGTCGTCTACACCGTCTCGTACGGGCTCCTTGTCCTCTTCCCCAGCGTCCCCATGGCAGCGGCAGTATTCTCCATCCCCGCCTTCAGCTTCTTCCGCACCGCGGCCACGATCGGCTTCGCGCAGGCGGTACCGAACCGCAGCGGCACAGCGATGGGACTGCTGGACGCTGCAGAGGGGCTTGCGTCGTCGGTTGGAGGGCCGGTCGCAGGCATGTTCGTCACGCACTTCACCCTGGGAGTCCTGCCTCTACTGCCACTGGGCCTTTCCGTCGTATCTTCGCTGCCGCTGGTCCTCGCCCGGCGCGCATTCGACCTCCGAACCACTGCGATATAGCCGCTCCTGCGATGACGAACTGCATTCCGCGGCAGGTATCTGGAGTGCGCCGCGGCGAACGCATCGGCAGTCGGGTCAGTGGGGAGGACGGACGATGGCATTCGATGACCTGGAGGGACCGGACGACGAGATCTCCTTCATGGCCTTGCAGGCTGGCACCCCGATCGTGACCAGCGATGGCCAGACGGTGGGCCGAGTCACGCACGTGCTCGGGGATTTGGAGGAAGATATCTTCGACGGAATCGGATACCGCCACGGGCTGTTCGGCCAGCGCATGCTCCCCCGCAGGGCCGTGGCGCGCATCACGCACGCAGCTGTCCACCTCAGCATCCCGCTCGCCGACGTGGAGAAGACGTCTTCCGCCTACGCGGAAGAGCGCATTTACCAAGCGCGCGAACAAGGAAAGAAAGCGCGATGGTCCCGGGACGACGACGAAGAACGCTATTAGGCAAGCGAGCGGCTCGCGCCTTTCGAGGCGCCGGCCGCTCTCCTATGTCTACGCTACGCGGTCCTAACAGTCAGTTCGGCAAGCATGGGCAACGTCATGCCCTCCAGGCTCTCTACGCGGCGCGCGACGGGTGGAAATACAAACGTTGAGGTCACCGCGTTTGGCACGACCACGCACGCCACACCCGCACTCCCCGCTGCCAGGGCGCCGTTTGGCGAGTCCTCTATCGCGACGGCCTCGCCAGCTTCGACCTGCAGGCGCTGCAGCGCGAGCAGATAGACGGCGGGATCCGGCTTGCCACTCCCGGTGTCATCGGAGCAGCAGATCGCGGAGAAGGCCTCTAACATGCCAAGGCGGCGCAGGTGGCGTTCGACCCATTCATGGCGCGAACTCGATGCGATCGCCAGCGCGATGCCCTGCTGCTGCGCTTGCGCGACGACTCTGCGCACCCCGGGACGCGCATCCATCGCGCCTGTCAGCGCGAGGTCCCGGCTGCGCCTGCGCCGGCGGATATCTGCGCCCGGCAGGCGGCGACCGGTCAGCTGCTCGAGGTGCGCGACCGGATCGAAGCTGCCGCCTGCGGTGCCAACAACCGTTGCCCACGTGGCAAGGTCCAGTTCCTTGCCGTACTGCGCATAGACCTCCTGCCACGTCCGGTACTCCGCATCCTCCGTGTCGAGGATGGTGCCGTCGAAGTCGAAGATAATTGCCTTAAGCACCCTTCGCCTCCCGCGGGAACGCCACAGCGAATGCCAGCAGAGCGAGCAGGCCGTCGCGTACGAAATCTCCGGTCGTGATGCCGTGCTGGAGCACGCCGAAGCAGCCGCATCCGTACTTGCCGAGATTGTGAAGCTTCTCCCAGGCGAGGAATGCGACGAACCCGACGTAGATGACGCCGTTCAGGATCGAAAACAGGCGCATCCGCCAGGCGAACAGCCCGGCCGCCGCCGTTCCGAGGAAGAGTACCAGCTCGACATAGGGCAGCGCGCCGATCGGGAGCCAGGCCGGCAGCCCAAGGGCGGATACCTGGAGGCTGAACGTTCCCGAAGCGTGGAGCTTGGCAACGGCTGCGATCAGCCAGATGAGCGAGAGTCCAAAGAGAATGACTCGCCGCGCGACTGCCCAGACCGACATCACAGCGATTCCTCCTTCGCAAGCGCCGTGCCGCATGGGCATGACGCACCCGCGCGCGGCAGAGCGCGCGGACAGCCGCGCGAATCCGCACGTCCGGCCGCTGCGCCTTGCCGACCGAAGGGAGTTCGCCCTTGGGCCGCCGGTACTCCTCCCGCATTCGACCGCTTTCCCAGATGTGAAATTCTCAGTAGCCGACGACCTGGTAGCCTTCTTCCGCAAGCTGCACCAGCACGTCGCCCGCCGGCTCGAGGCTGACGCCATACGCTTGGAGGCGATCCTCGGCACCGAGCTGCTTCGCGTTGAACTGGCAGGCGATGATCGGGGCTCCCGCTCCCTTAAGACTGTCCAGCGCCTCGCGCAGCTCGCCGTTCGCCTGATCAAGCAGCTGCACGCCGGGACCGAAGAACACCACCTTCGTTTCGGCGCGTCCGCTTGCGCGCAGCCGGGCCGCGATGCGCACGCCCGCGAGTGCCTTTCCTTCCTGGCCAGGTCCTGCGGTAATCCAGCTTGCGATCTTCACCATGGAAGTCCCTCCGCTTCTATCGAGTAAATACGGGCGGCAGTTCCCTGACGCGAACCGGAACGTCGCGCAGGTTGCCGTGACGGAGCACGGAGAGCTGCAGGCGTTCGCCGACTTCGGTTCCTCGCACGATACGCCTCAGCGCCGCGATGGAAGGCGTGCCTTCGCCGTCTGCCGCGGTGATCACGTCGAACGGCATGAGCCCTGCCGCGTCAGCGGGGCCGTCCGGGTCCACTTCCAGCGCAACCACGCCGCGGGAGGCTGGCAGACCAAGCAGCGAGGCGAGCTCCGGCGAGACCACCTCCGTCGCCCCTCGGATCCCGATCCAGGGGTGCTGGGCGCGGCCAAGGCGACGGAACTGCGAAACGGCAAGTTCCACCTGCCATGCGGGAATGGCGAACCCGAGGTTCTGTCCCTGCGCGAGAATCATCGTCGGAATGCCGACGAGCCGTCCGGATAGGTCTGTGAGCGCACCTCCCGAATTGCCGGGATTGATCGCCGCGTCCGTCTGCACGAGGCCGTCCAGTGGCCCCAGCATGCGCTCCACGGCGCTCACGACCCCAAGCGTCACAGTCCAATCGAAACCGAACGGATTGCCGACAGCGAGAACCAGCTGACCCGGACGGAGGTCCTCTCCGGTCGCGAGTGCAGCCGGGTCCCGCACCGGTGACTGAGTGCGTACGAGCGCCAGGTCATAGATGCGGTCCAACGCGAGCACTTGCCCGCCCCGCGTCACTCCGTCGTGGAAGGTAATCGAGACTTCGGGCTCATCATGCACCACGTGCGCGTTTGTGACGATCTCTCCCGCGACGGCATCGAGCAGCACACCCGATCCGACCCCGCGGCCCTCCAGGCCGTGGGCTTCCACGCGGACCACTCTGGGGCCAACCTTTGCTGCGGCCTCCTGGATACCCGCAGAAACGAGGGCGGCAGCCGACGCGCTATCGAGTTCCATGAACACTCCCCTCGCTCTCGATGCCGTATCCTGACCTTTCCTTACCTTAAGGAAGGCGCTTCATATTGTCAAGTACAGGTGTCGCTGCGCGCGCCGTCTTCGGCCGTTTGCCTTTCGCATGCGCGAATGATACATTGATGTAGCGCATTGCGCCCGTAGCTCAGTGGATAGAGCGCTTGCCTCCGGAGCAAGAGGCCGCAGGTTCGAATCCTGCCGGGCGCGCCAAGTTTGAAGCCCCGAAACCCGCTCTGGGGGCGAATTTCAGAAACCGAGGCACTCCCGAAGGAGTGCCTCGGTTTCTGCTCTTGCTAGCGCTTTTTCTTGGTGCCCGCTTTGCGGTTTCCAGTTCGCGTCCCGCTGATCACTGCGTCCAGCCTGTCGGAAGGACGTGGCTGTACGTGTCCATGGTCATGTCGATGCGGCTGTGGCCAAGACGTTCTTGGACGATCTTCGGACGGACACCCTCGGCCAACAAAAGCGTCGCCATCGTGTGGCGCATGTTGT
>JAKAPV010000262.1 GCA_021806845.1 Bacillota bacterium
AGAGGCGGAAGATCTCCTCCCAGAGGTGCGCGAGCGCCGCCTGCGGCTCCTCGTCCCGATAGAGCTCCCTCGCCCACTCCTCCGTAGCCGGCGAGATGACGAGCCAGGCGGACTTCGTGGACATCGCGGCGGCCATCACCTTCTTCATGGCCTCCTGGCGCGCGCGCGTCGCCTTGGTCAGCCGCTGCGGGTCGACGTCCTTGTAGAGGTCCGGGGTCGGCGCGTAGACGGAGATGTGGGCGGCCCGCTGCTCCATCAGCGTTTCCGCCTTCTCCACGAGCCAATGCGGGATGTCCGTCAGCGCGGCGTCTGGCGCCATGAGGAAGCGCGCCAGGCCGATCTGGTCGTCGTGCCAGTCGATGTGCACATCATAGGCGCCTGCCGCGTAGCCCTCCCGCACGAGGCGCCGCACGTATTCCGCGGCCTGCAGGGGAGCGCTGATGCCAAGGCGCTGGCCCTCCTGCAGGTTGATCCCGACCCGCACCGCGAGGCGCGCATAGAGGTCGAGGTTCTCATCGAACGTACGCATTCGCATGTCCCTTCCTTTGTACGCCTGACTTGGCGCAGCAGGTTTCACCGGGAAAGCGCAGCCGCCGCAGTCGGGCGCTAGAACGCCCAGCGTCCCTTGTGCAGGAGAGGCACCAGGGCCCCGCCCTCGGCCTCGCCCGTCACGTCCAGCTCGTCCGACCCGATCATGAAGTCGACATGCGCCATGCTGTGATTGGCGCCGGCCGCCTCCATCTCTTGCGGGGTCATGTCGGTTCCGCCCTCGATGCAGAACGGGATCGCCGTGCCGATGGCGATGTGGCAGGATGCGTTCTCGTCGTAGAGGGTGTTGTAGAAGAGCCTGCCGGAGCGGGCGATCGGCGAGTCCTGCGAGACGAGCGCGATCTCGCCGAGGCGCCTGCTGCCCTCGTCGGTCTCGATGATCGACTTGAGCGCTTCACGTCCGCTGTCCGCGTCGTACTCGACGATCTCGCCGTCCACGAGGCGCAGGCGGATGTTCTCGATCGTGACTCCCTGGTAGTTGAGCGGCAGGGTCGAGCGGACGGTGCCGTTCACGCCGTCTCGCTGCGGCGCCGTGAACGCTTCCTCGGTCGGAATGTTGGCGACATAGCGCGTACCGGCCTCGTCGGTCATCTCCGCCGTCTTCCAGCGGTGGCGGCGCGGCAGCGCGACTACGAGCTCCGTGCCGGGCCCGCTGTAGCGCAGGCGGCGGAACGCGTGGCGGTTCAGGAACTCCGCCCGGCGCGAGAGGTCGGCGATGTGCTCGCGCCACGCGGCGATCGGGTCCTCGCGGTCGATCCTGCAGAGCTGGAAGAGGATCTCCCAGAGCCGCTCCACGGCGCGGTCCACGGGCTCTTCCGGATATACCTGCGCGGCCCACCGCGGCGTGGCCGCGGCGATGCCGAGCCAGTTCGTCTTCGCAAGGCGCTCGTCGTTCGCCTTGCGCGTCGCCTCGCGCTGCGCATGCGTGGCTTTCGCCAGGCGAGCGGGGGCGACATCCTTGTAGAGGTTGGGTGCAGGCGCCCCGATGCCGAGCATGGCGGCCCGCTGCGACACGAGTGTCTCAACGCGCTGCACCGCCCAGGCCGGAACGTCCGTGAGCGCCTCTTCGGGCGCCAGCAGGAGGCGGGACAGCGAGATCTCGTCGTCGTGCCAGTCGATGTATACGTCATGCGCTCCGGCAGCGTACGCCGCCCGCACTACGCGCCGGACATACTCCGCGGTCAGCACGGATGCGCTGATGGAAAGGCGCTGGCCCTTGCGGAGATTGAGGCCGACCTCGATCGCGACGCGCGCGTAGAGGTCGAGGTTCTCGTCGAAGGATCGCATGCGGTTCCTCCTCGTTGCGACGTGGACGCCTCGCTAGAGATTGGCCAGCGGCGCCTCATATCCTTTCTTCTGCCAGTTCCCGCACGCCGGGAGGCCGCCCGCGCGGGCGGCCTCCGCCTTGTTCCATCCCTCAGAACCTGAGGTCCAGCGCGAGCGGCAGGACGAAGACGATCGTCCCGACCTCCGCCTCGTGGGGCGCCGGGCGCTCCGCGACGCCGGCCGCGTCGCGGATCTCGCCGACGATCTCCTCGACTTCGCCGGGCGGCGCGACCAGCATCAGCACGGTGCTGCCGCGGCGCATGAACCCTCCCTGGGCCGTGAGGCGCGTGTAGCGCCGGTCGTGGTGGCGCAGGCGCGCCTCAACCCGCTGTATGCGGGCTTCGGGCACCACCGCGAGGATGCACTTCTTGTCCTCCGCCTCCTGTGCCACGCCAGTTCCCCCCCGTTCCTGTGACCTTCATTGTATGCGCAGGTGAGGCAAAGGCTCAAAGAGTTCCTCTGCCTGGACCGTAATGCCCCTCCCCTGCCGCTCGACGCGGCCGCGCACGCCCAGTACGGGCGGAGGGGCCCCGAAGAGGAGATCCCCCTGCTTGCGGTAGACCTCCTCGAACGCGGCGAGGTCCAAAAGCCCTGTCTCGTCCTCCAGCATGAAGAACGCGACCACCCGGCCGCTGCGCGTCGGGGGCCGGTGCGGCCGGAAGAGCACGCCCGCGACAGACGCCGCCGCACGGTGCCGCAGGCGGCGCGTCTCTGCCACGGACCGGATGCCCTGCGCAGCGAGCTGCGCGCGCACCGCCCGCATCAGGTAGGCGGGGCCGCGCAGTCCGAGCACTCCCTCCTGGCGCCAGAAGCGCTGCCAGGGTGGGAAGTCCGGGACGTCCGGCACCGCCTCCGCAAAGAGGCCGCCGCTGCGGGAGAGCCGCCCCGCCTGCCAGAGCAGGCGGCGCCGGTTGCGGTCCAGGCGGTCGAGCGCGCCGGCGTCGATCAGCGCCTGCAGTTCGCCGGCATCGAGCCCGGTGCGCTCCGCGAGGTCCCCGAGGGAGCGGAAGGGCCGCTCCCCCCGCGCCGCAAGGATCGCCTGCCTGCCCTCCTCCCCGAGTCCCCGCACGGCGCACAGGCCGACCCGCACCCTGCCGTCCTCCCCGACGCGGTAGAGTGCGTCCGATCGCCCGATGTCGAGCGGCGCAAAGCGCACGCCGCGGCGCATCGCCTCGGCGACCAGGATGTGCGGCGGGTAGTAGCCCATCGGCTGCTGCGAGAGGAGCGCCGCGAAGAGCGCGTCCGGCCGGCGCGCCGAGAGTTGCGCCGTGCGCAGCGCAGTATGGGCGAAGGCCGCGGCATGCGCCTCCGGAAAGCCGTAGCTCGCGTAGCCTTCGAGCATCCGGAAGATCTCCCGCGCCACCGCCTCGTCGGTCCCGCCCGCCGTCGCCTGGGCGACGAAGCGCTCCCCGATCGCCGCCATCTCCCGCGCCGAGCGCGCATGGGTCATGACGCGGCGCAACTGGTCCGCCTCGCCTGGCGCGAAGCCGCCGATCGTCGTCGCGATCTCGATCACCTGCTCCTGGAAGAGCACGACGCCGTACGTCTTCTCGAGGATGGGGCGCAGGCGCGGGTCTAGGTAGCTGACCTCCTCCCGGCCCGCCCGGCGCCGCAGGTACGGTCCGACCATATTCCCCTTGATCGGCCCTGGACGGATGATCGCGATCGCATGGACGATGTCCTCGAACCCCCGCGCGCCCATCTTCCCCTGCAAGGCGCGCTGCGCGGGACTCTCGAGCTGGAAGAGCCCCATCGTCTCGCCGCGCGCGACAATCCCGATCGCCGCGGGGTCGTCCGCGGGATTCGCGTCGCGCAGTTCGGGCGCCGCCTGGGATCCGGCCTGTACAAGGCGATGGAGCCGCGCGACCTGACGGCGATGAACTACCTCACCAGTCAGGGATGGGCGCCGTGGCAGGCCGCGGGCATCGTCGCTCGACTGGAGAAGGAAAGCAGCCTGGACCCGAGTGCCCCCGGCGACCACGGAGCGGCCTACGGGATCGCGCAATGGCACGCGGATCGGCAAGCCGAGTTTGAGCGCGTGATGCGCAAGCCTATCCAGGGCTCGAGCTTCATGGAGCAGCTCAAGTTCCTCAACTACGAGCTGCACCGCGACCCCGAGTACGGCGGCCGGATGCTCGAAGGCGCG
>JAKAPV010000263.1 GCA_021806845.1 Bacillota bacterium
GGCATGGGCGGAATGGATATGTAAGCCCTCCCCCTAAAGAGGTATCGATTCCAAGGGAGTGACTCGATATCATGACAACATCGGTTAGGGATTGTGCCCGACCCCAAAGCGGGGACAATCCTGAAAGACGCGGATCAAGACCCCCCTATTCCGCGCAATCCTCGAAGCCCCGCGACTCGCGGGGCTTTTTTTTCGCCTATGCGGTACGGACGCGCGCGGCTCTAAGGGTTTTCCGAAATCCACGGTGCAGGGCCGCAGGCGCGGCTGCGTGCCCGGGAAGCGCTGACTTGCCTTCAGACGGCGGTTGGCGCTGGAATCGCGGCAATGAGTGCTGATCTAAAGGCGTGCGTCGCTCGGCATCTCGAATCCCTGGAGGCCGCGTCGCCGGGGCTCGCGGCCGCGTTGCCGCCGCAGATGCGTGCGGCCCTGCCGCGCGTGTTTGCCGCCAGCGATTTCGTGGCCGAGGCCTGTGCCCGCGACGCGACGCTGCTGCCGGAGCTGATCGAACGCGGCGGATTGCTGCGGCCGCTCGCGCCCGGGGAGCTCGCGGTCCGCGCCCCGGTGCCTGACGGGCGCAGCGAGGCCGACATGCAGGCGCAACTTCGCCGCTGGCGGCGGCGCGAGTTGGTGCGGGTCGCCTGGCGCGCGCTCGCGGGCTGGGCAACCGTCGAGGAAACGCTGACCGAAACGTCGGACTTCGCAGACGCGGCCATCGAAGCCTCTGTGGCGTATGCGCGACAACAACTCGTGACGCGGTTCGGCGAGCCGCGCGCGGATTCCGGGGACGCACAGCCGCTGGTCGTCGTGGCCATGGGCAAACTCGGCGGACGGGAGTTGAATTTCTCTTCGGATGTCGATTTGGTCCTGCTCTTTCCCGAGCACGGCGAGACCGACGGCGCGCGCGCGATCGCCAATGAGGAGTTCTTCACGCGCCTCGCCCAGGCGCTGATCAGGCTGTTGGAAACTCCCACGAGCGACGGGTTGGCGCTGCGCGTCGATCTGCGCCTGCGGCCTTTTGGCGACAGCGGTCCGGTCGTCGCGAGCTTCGCGGCGCTGGAGGATTACCTGCCGTTGCATGGGCGCGACTGGGAGCGCTACGCGTACGTCAAGGCCCGCGCGGTGACCGGCATGCAGCGCTACGGGGAGGTGCGCTCGGCCATCCTGCGGCCGTTCGTGTACCGACGCTATCTCGACTACGGCGTCTTCGAGAGCCTGCGCGAGATGAAGGCGCTGATCGAGCGCGAAGTCGAGCGGCGCGAGCTGGCCGGGCACATCAAGCTCGGACCGGGCGGTATCCGCGAGATCGAGTTCATCGTGCAGACATTCCAGCTCATCCGCGGCGGGCGCGACCCGCGCCTGCAGACCTCCTCGCTGCTCGCGGCGCTGGCGCTGCTCGAGCAGGAGCGGATTCTGCCTGCCCAGGCCGTGCGGGAGCTGCGCGACGCATATCTGTATCTTCGGCGGCTGGAAAACGCTCTGCAGATGCTCGCCGACCGGCAGGTGCATCAGCTGCCGGACGATCCACTCGCACAAGCGCGCATCGCCGCCGGCATGGGCGAGACGGACTGGCTGGCCTTGCTGCACGAGCTCGACCGGCACCGTGAGCGCGTCGCGCGTCACTTCCGCCGTCTGATCTTCGGGGCGGACGCCTCTCCCGGCAAGGGCGTGCCCATCGATCTGGGCCGGGCATGGGACGAAGGGGCGGAGACGGCGGCGCTCGAGGAGTCCCTGACGGCGGCCGGCTTCGCCGCTGCGGCGCAGGTCGCGGCGCTGCTGCTCGAGCTTCGCGCCTCCACGCTGGTGCGCAAGCTCGATGAGCCGGGGCGGCGGCGCCTGCAGGCGCTGCTGTCGCCATTGCTCGTGGATGTGGCGACGGGCGCCGGCGCCGAGGAGCAGCCCGCGGTTTTGCGCCGGATCCTGTCGATCCTCGAGGCGATGGGCAAGCGATCGGCCTATTTCGCGCTGCTGCGCGAGAGTGCAGCGGCGCGCACCAGGCTCGTGCAGATCTGCCGCCAGGGCGAGTTCCTGGTACGGCAGATCGCCGCCTATCCGCTGCTGCTCGATGAGCTCGTCGATGAGCGCGCATTTGCCGAGCTGCCGGACCGGCGTGAGCTCGCCCGCGAGCTCGATTCGGGGCTGACGCGGCTCGAGGAGGACGATCCGGAGAGACAAGTGGAGGCGCTGTGCCACTTTCAGCGCTCCGCTCTGTTTCGCATCGCGGTCGCGGATCTTGCCGGCCGCCTGCCGGTGATGCAGGTGAGCGATCGCCTGACTGCGCTCGCCGAGCTCATCGTCGAGCGCGCCATCGAGCTCGGCTGGCGGCAGATCACTGCGCAGTTCGGGGTCCCCTGCTGCGGCGAGGAGCGGCGACCGGTGCAGGTGTGCGCCATCGGCTACGGCAAGCTCGGCGGCATCGAGCTCGGCTACGGCTCGGATCTCGATCTGGTGTTCCTGCACGATTCACGCGGTGAGCGCCAGGAGACCGTCGGGGCACGGCCGATCGACAACCAGGTGTTCTTCGTGCGGCTGGTGCAGCGCATCGTGCATCTGCTGACGGTGCACTCGCCCGCCGGTCGACTATACGAGGTCGACGTCCGGCTGCGTCCCAGCGGCAAGGGCGGGCTGCTGGTGACCCAGATCGACGCTTTCGCCGAGTACCAGCAGCACGAGGCCTGGACCTGGGAGCATCAGGCGCTGCTGCATGCGCGCGCCGTAGCCGGCTCGCCCGAGCTGCGTCATGACTTCGAGCGTCTGCGAATCGACATCCTGCGCCACCACGTGCGGCGCGGAACGCTGCGAGAGGACGTGCGCGCCATGCGCGAGCGGATGCGGCGCGAGCTGTCCCAGGACGACCCGGCGCGCATGGATCTGAAGCAGGATGCCGGAGGCATCGCGGATATCGAGTTTCTGGCGCAGTACTGGGCGCTGCTGTGGGCCGAAGCGCATCCTCCGGTCGCGATGTTTTCCGACACCATCCGGCAGCTCGAGTCGGTTGCCTCGGCCGGGCTTGTCGAGCAGTCGACGGTCGATGTGCTGACGGCAGCGTATCGAGCGTATCGGGCGCGCCGGCACCGACTTTCCCTTGCCGGTGAGGAAGGTCCGGTGGCGGCCGCAGAGTTCGCCGCCGAGCGCGCCGCGGTGAGCGCCATCTGGCGGCGGACCATGGAACCGGGGCAACAGGCGCCTTCGGCCGTATAATGCCGGGGTTCGCAATACGCCCGCCGCTAGGAATTGACATGGCCGCCAACGCGCAGCCCCTGATCCAGCCCAACGCCCAGCATCACTACGAGGTCGGCCCCGAGGACCTGCCCCTGTCCTGCCCGATGCCGCAGATGCAGCTGTGGAACTCTCACCCCAGGGTCTATCTGCCGATCGGGGCGAGCGGCTGGGCCAAATGTCCTTATTGCGGCGCCGAGTACACGCTGCGCCGATGAGCCGCGCTGCGCCTATTCGGTGGGCGGACACAGCGGCTCGATGAGGCGCAGCAGCCGCTCCACGGCGCCTCGATTGTCTCTCACCGCCGCGAGACCTTCGGCGCCGATTCTCGCGCGCAAGCCGGCGTCGTCGAGCCACTCGCTCATGCGTTCCCCGAGCCCGGTTGCATCGTGAACGATCGCTGCGGCGCCGCGCCCGACCAGGATGCGGGCGACCTCCGCGCCATTGAAAAGATGCGGGCCGGTCAGAACCGGACGGCCGAGCGACGCCGGCTCGAGCAGATTGTGGCCGCCGATGGGTACCAGGCTGCCGCCGACGAAGGCCGCGTCGGCGGCCGCGTAGAAGGCGAGCAGCTCTCCGAGCGTGTCCACCAGGAGCACCTCGCTGCGGCCGGCGGTCTCGCGCGAGGGAGCCTGGGAATGGCGCACATAACGGACTCCCCGAGCCTCGAGCAGGGCGGCCACCTCGCCGAATCGGCCAGGATGCCGGGGCGCCAGTGCCAGCAGCGCCTCGGGGAGCCGCTGACGCACGCGCCGGTGCGCTTCGACGACCGCCGCCTCCTCCGCTTCGTGCGTGCTTCCCGC
>JAKAPV010000264.1 GCA_021806845.1 Bacillota bacterium
TCAGCTTCGGGAAGTCCCATCCCGGAGCGAAGGCGTGGATGCGATCGTGAAAGGCCGTATCGTCACGCATCTCCTTGGGTAGCGGGCTCAGGAGGTGCCCGACGCGCTGCTGCTGCTCGACATCCACATCAAAGTTCCCCAGCATGACGATCGACCCCTCGGCGCGGATGCTCTCCCGGCCGCGGCTGAACTCACCCGAGGCCATAAAGCCCTTCATGATGTTGACGCCGTCCTTCTGATCGAAGGAGATGCCCGCAACTTCATCAAAGCAGACGACGTCATACTGGCAGACCAGCCCGCGGTGGCCGTTTGCGTTGTTCACAAACATCTTCGCCACTGTGGCCTTACCACCTGAGAGCAGGTGGGAGTACGGCGATATCTGCTGGAACAGATGGCTCTTCCCTGTACCGCGGGGACCGAGCTCTACGAGGTTGTAGTTGCGCTCCACGAACGGCGCCATCCGAAGGAGCAGAACTCTCTTCGCGCGTTCGTCCAGCGCCGTCGGTTCGAGCCCGACAGACCGAATGAGCAGGTCGCGCCACTCCTCGGTCGTAAAGCTCTGGCGACCTTTGGCCAACGCATCGAGTGCATGCGGGCTGGACATCTGGATGGGGCGCAACGCAGCGATCCGGAACGGTCGGCCGTGTTGCTCCTGAGCAACTACCGCGTCGTATTCGAGGGTCACCTCGGCGTAGAAACCGTCTGTCAGCATGCGTTCATTCTCGCTGACTAAGGCGTCACCGATCTGCGCATCCCTCAGGTTCAGGCTCGGCAGTTCAGCAACATAGCAGTCGTTCTTCGCGTCGAGCCTCGCCTTGACGATGTCGATCAACTTGACGGAGCCGGAGTCGCGCGCACGTGCTTTGAAGAGCTCCTCGTCTCCGCTGCGAACGGTGCGGCCCTGCAGTTGCATTTCGACGATGCGCAGGCCCTCATCGATTTCTTCGTCCCGCGTACTGGCGCAGTAACGTCCGAGTAGGAATTCTACGACGTAGGTGGGGACGGGGTATTGCCTGGCGTACCGACGGACCAGATCCTTGCGCACCAGGTAGCCTTCGAAGGCCGAAGCCGCCAAGGTGTCGAGCTGATCCATTGCCAGCCCAGCGATCATGACGCTACCCCCACCCGAACGTCTTTCTGAGCCAAGACGTTGCCCTTCTCATCCAAGAGAACAAGGACGAGCGGTGCCGCCTCGAATGCGTCGTCGCGGACGACGAGGCTGGCCATGCCCTCCGCATTGAGCGACTTCGCCGCCGCCACCACCGACATGCCGGCCGGAGCCTCCAGCCGCAGATCTGCTGTCACCGGGCCGCCGCTGCACCTCGCCTCCACAAAGCAGCGCATCCCCCGCCAGGTCACCGCCTGAATGGACGCCCGGAGCGTATGGGCGTCGCTACGCTCCACGAGGAGATCGGGAACGAGGCACTCCTGGACGCTGATCCCTCCATGCGCATAGCTGGGGCTCTCATTGAAGCAGGCGATGCCACGCGCGGTGACAAACTGTTCGGCGGAGTTCCAGTGCCAGGGCACGCTCATCGCGTCCGCCTCGGACCAACCGGCCAGGACCGCGCAACGTTTCCAGCGGCTGGCCGTCAGGTGCTTGGGCAGATCTACTTTGGGGAGACCTCCGGGAAGCAGCAACCACCCGTGGTCGGTGACCACGCGCACGGAGCGCCAGCCACCGTCGAGCAGCGCGCTGATGCGCTCGACGAGCCGCTCGATCTCTGGGGCCACTTGCCGGGCGAGCTCTTCACCCAGCTTGTGTCCGTAGCTATCCAGAGCGCCCGCCTCAGCCCATCCCCGCGCCTCGGGGCTGCCTGGTACGTCGCCGGCCTCGTCCACCAACTGATAGCCGCAGGCCCGAAGGGCGCCCCGCAGACCATCCGCCGCAACGGGCTTCCTGGTGCCGCGGAACATAGGCGCGAAGTCTTCGGGCAGCTTCTCCCCGATCACCTCCGAGGCGACCGGCGTAACTGCGGGCTTCGCCGTCGCGGTCACGGTGGGCAGGGCGGCCCACTGGTGAACGAGTTGGACGCGATACCCTTGGCGTTCCAGACGCTCGGCAAGTCTGCGCCCGACGTCATACCGCAGGCCATCCGTAAAGAGCAGGCAGCTCCCAGGCTCGGCCGCGGGCGCAGGGGGCGTGTCCTGGCGGTTCAGCGAATGAGCGTCGGTGACACGCTGCAAGGCGCGGGCCGACTCCTCCAGCCACGGCCCGAGAAGAGCGTGCACCGCCTCGCGGACAAGGTCCTCGTCCGCGGCCGTCGTCAAGGCGACAGCCTCCCAGGAGGCGGCGTCCGCCTCCCACGCGCCCTGGACGTAACCCTCCGCGATCTCTCTGGGCGTGCCGCCGCCCAACGGCGACTGCGCCGTGTGGGCAAGGCGGGCCAGCGGATCCAGTAGTGTGGCCATCGGAGAGAGCTGAAGTCGGTGCCAGACCCAGGACCGGCGCGGACTGTGCTCGCCTTCCAGCACCAACACCCTGGTGCACGCCTGAGCGTGGGGGAGCGTCTTGAGCTTGGCGAGGGCCGCCCGCACCTCGGCCTCCTTCGCCTCGTTGATTGTGGGCCAGCGCGATGGTTCAAGGAGCAGTTCGTTGGGCTGCGCACGCCGCAGCAAGTCGACCATGCCCGGATAGGCGGTGGGCGCTTCGGCGAAGCGTTTCCAGGCTTCATGCCATGGGCCCTGGTCCGAACGCGCGAGTAACTCGCCGGCCTTGAGCTCGCCGTCAACCGCTGGATCGACACCGAACCGCTGCCGCGCTTGGCTGCGGAACGCCTCCCACCGCTGGGGGCCCATCCGCTCCCGCGTCGCCGACGGCTCACTCATCCATTGGAGCAGATCACGCACCGGGTCGGGAGCGAGCAGTTGGTCGAAGTCGTCGGCTTCCAGCCGCCGCCCCCTGAGTTGGGCCACCGGCGTTGCTCCAACTTCCGCCAGCGCCCGCAGCAGGGCCGTACGGGTCGCCTGATCGCGCCCCACATCCAGGCCGAGCCCCTGCGGGGAGGCCAGAAACGCCGTTACGCTCCATTCGTGACCGCCGCGCTGGAGCCAAACGGAACCGCGGTACAGCAGTTCCACCAGGGGCCGGAGGAAGGAGGGACAGTCGTCCCCGGCGCGCAGCGACTGTCGGGCCACCCCTGGCAGATACACCACAGGAATCCGGTCAGGTGGAACCACGCCTTCACCGAGCGCCCGGTCCACCACACAACGCAGCCAAATGGCGGGGCCAGTCCGTGCCCCGGGTTCGTACGGTCCCAGGGCGACCAACTCTGGGAGGTGTCGGAGGAGGGCCGGCTTCAGCAACAGCCACTGTTGGGCGGGATCCGGCCATAGGATCGCCGCCGGCTGTGCCACACCGTCCGGGCTGGCCCCACAGGCCCGTATGGCCGTGCAGACGGAGTCCAAGAGAGTGGTCGCGTCCGTGCCCGCGTTCACGACGAGCGCCCATCTACCGCAGCATCGCGTGCCGTTTGGCGCGTTGCGTTCGTGTAGTGGAGGTCATTCCAACGCAGACCGTCGAACGCGGCCCCACCCAGAAAGTCCACACGATGGTCGGGACGCGCCTCTGGATCGCAGCCCCAGAACCAGGGGTAATCGGCCTTCGGGCGCAGACCGTCTGGTTCCTTTCCCCGATCTTTGCCCCAGTCGATCTTGGGTTTCCAACGAAAAAGCCCCGCACCAGCACGACCGCCCGTGCGCAATGACGCGGACAGGAACGGGCGAATGTTCACCCGCACGCCGTCATTCACGTCCGGCTCCCAGCCGATCGCCTGCTGGTGTAGAGGCTTCCATCGGACGAAGAGGTCATAGGGGGGCTCCCCTTCGAGGATGCGCTGGAGTTGCTCCTGCAGGTCCAGCGCGGCGGCTACCCGAGCGTCGGCCCCCTCCTTACCCTCCCGTTGCTCGGCCTTCTGCCGATCAATCCAGTCACCGAGGTAGGCATAGGCCAGGGCCTGCAGGGTACGCCGCCCCTCCCCATCCGCACCGACCAGGCGGTGG
>JAKAPV010000024.1 GCA_021806845.1 Bacillota bacterium
ACGTGCGGCAGATGTTCGCTTGCGATGCCTTGGCCCCGGTCCTCGACCACAAGGCGTACAAGGCCGCGGTCGGCAGACAGGCTCACCTGTACTTTGGCGTCCGCGGTGGAGTACTTGTAGGCGTTGTCGATGATGCTCTCGACCATGCCGAAGAGCGCCGCCCGGTCGCCGAGCACCTCGGCGCCTTCCGCCACGTCGAGCCCCGCCGCTGCGCGGCCGCGGCCCTGGGCGACGACGGCCGCCGCTTCGCGCACCACGGCGGCGAAGTCGACCCGCGTCGCGGTGTCGGCGACGGACTCGCCGCGCGCGAGGCGCAAGAGGCTCTCCGTCAGCCGCAAGAGGCGGCGGCCCTCGGCGTGCGCGTCCTGGGCGGCGCGGTGCGCCTCGCCGCCCGGCGGCAGGCGCTGCTCGAGATACTCGAGGTTCAGCAGGACGGTTGCAAGGGGGTTGCGCAGCACATGCGCGGCTTCGGAGGCGAAGCGCCGCTCTCGCTCCACCGTTTGGCGCTGCTGGGCGATCGCGTGCGCCAGGCGGTCCAGCATGGCGTCGAACGCCGCCGCGAGTTCGCCCATCTCGCCCGTGCCGATCTCGCCCAGCCGCCGGTCGATCTCGCCGCTGCGCGCGATCTCGGACGCTGTGCGCGCCACGCGCCGCAGCGGCGCCATCACCCCTCCGGCCAGGACATAGCTCGCCCAGGCGGCCACCAGCACCGCAGCGCCGCCGAGGATCAGCAGGTAGCGGGCGATGCGCTGCAGGGTGACCGCCCCGGTCGGGTCTCGCATCGCCACGGCCAGCCACCGGCCACCCCCGAGCGCCCGAAAGTAGACGCCGCCGCGGGCATTGGCGCGATAGATCTGGGTGCGCCCCGCAAGGCGGTTTTCCGGCAGCGCGGACAGCCGCGCGGGCCAGTTCCCGAGTTCCACCGTACCGTCGCGGCGCAGGACGGCGGCCGTGCTGCCAGCGAGCGGCGCAAGGCGTCCCGTGCGCTGCAGGGCCTTCACCTCTCGCGTCGCGAGGGAGCGCAGCGACACCTGCACGTCGCGGACGATGGCACGCTGCACAAGGAGGTAAAGGCCCAGCGAGACGATCAGCATGGCGGCCGCCACGGTCGCGGTGGCCGTCCAGGTCAGCTTCGCCCTAAGCGTCATCGCCAGCCGGCTCGCGCAAGGCATAGCCGAAGCCCCGCACCGTCTGGATCAGGCGGGGTTGTCCGAGCTTCTTGCGCACGTAGCCGATGTACACCTCAAGCACATTGGGGTCGCCGCCGAAGTCGTAGCCCCACACCTGCTCGAGGACCTGCTCGTCGCGCAGGACTTGGCGCGGGTGGCGCATGAAGAACCGCAGCAGCTCGAACTCCTTTGGCGAGAGCGCGACGGGTTTGCCCGCGCGAGTCACTTCGCAAAGACGCTCATCCAGCCGCAGGTCGGAGAACACGAGTTCCGTCGAGCCCTGTTGCGTCCTGCGGCCGAGCGCGCGGGCGCGGGCGAGGAGTTCCGCCATCGCGAACGGCTTCACGAGGTAGTCGTCCGCGCCCGCGTCGAGTCCCTGCACCCGGTCCTCCACCGCATCTGCCGCCGTGAGCAGCAGGATGCCGGCATCCTGCGTCGCGCGCAGATGTCCGCACAGAGAGATGCCGTCCTCCCCCGGCATGCGCACGTCCAGGACGAACAGGTCGTAGCGCGCCTCCCGCGCCTTCTCGCGGGCCTCGGCGGCATCCGACGCCTGGTCGACCTCGTGGCCGTCGAGGCCCAGGGCGCGCGTCACGGCCCTTGTCAGCGCCGCGTCGTCGTCGACCACGAGGATGCGCACGTCAGGCCCCGAAGACCGGCGACTGCCGCAGGGGCTCGAAGCGAGCGGTGAAGAAGCGCAGGCGCCTCGGCTCGAACACGAAGCGCAGGCCCGGGATCTTGTCGCGCTGCGAGTAGAGGTGCGCGACCGACTCTGCGACGACGTCCATGTGCGATTCGGTATAGACCCTGCGCGGAACCGTCAGCCGGACGAGTTCCAGCTTCGGGTGATGGTTCTCGCCCGTCGCATGGTCGCGGCCGGACGAGACGATGCCGCGTTCCATGCCGCGCACCCCGCTGTCGACGTAGAGGGCTGCCGCCAGTGCCTGCGCCGGCATCTCCTCCTGGTCGAGGTGCGGCAAAAAGCGCTTCGCGTCGAGGAAGACCCCGTGGCCGCCGACCGGCTGCACGATCGGAACGCCGGCCGCGAGCAACCGGTCGCCGAGCCCGCGCACCTGCAGGACCCGGTGGCGGATGTAGCTGTCGTCCACCATCTCCTGGATGCCGACCGCGAGCGCCTCCATGTCGCGGCCCGCAAGGCCCCCGTAGTGCGGGAAGCCCTCGAAGACGACGAGGAGTTCCTTCGCGGCTTCGAACGTTTCCTCGTCGCGCGTCGCGAGGAAGCCGCCGATGTTGACGATGGCGTCCTTCTTGGCCGACACGGTGCATCCGTCGGCGTAGGAGAGCTGCTCGAGGAAGATCTCGCGGACCGCGCGCGACTCGTTGCCAGGCTCGCGCTCCTGCACGAAATAGGCGTTCTCCACGGCGCGCGTCGCGTCCATGTAGATCTTGACGCCGTACTTGTCGCAGAGCCTGCGCACGGCGCGCAGGTTCTCGAGCGACACCGGCTGGCCGCCCGCCATGTTGACGGTGAGGGCGACGGACACGTAGGGGATGTGCTCGGGGCCGGCCTCGACGATGGCCCGCTCCAGCTTGGCGAGATCGACGTTGCCCTTGAAGGGGTGCAGGCTCTGCGAGTCGTGGGCCTCGTCGACGATCACGTCGACGAAGCGACCACCCGCGAGTTCCTGGTGCTCGCGGGTGGTCGTGAAGTACATGTTGCCCGGCACGACATCGCCCTGCTTGATCAGCACCTGCGAGAGGATGTGCTCCGCGCCGCGCCCCTGGTGCGTCGGGACGACATACGGCATGCCGTAGACCTCGCGTACCGCGCCCTCGAAGCGGAAGAAGCTCTCGGAACCGGCATATGCCTCGTCGCCGATCATCAGTGCGGCCCACTGGGCTTGGCTCATCGCGTTCGTGCCGGAGTCCGTCAGGAGGTCGATGTAGACGTCTTGCGAGCGAAGGAGAAAGGTGTTGTACCCGGCCCGGCCCATCGCCTCGGCGCGTTCGGCGCGCGTCGTCATGCGCAGGGGCTCGACGGACTTGATCTTGTATGGCTCCGCGAGTCGTGACATGCATCGGTCCCCTTTCCAGAGGTGCTCCACCGACCATCCTACCGCATTGTGACGAGGGCGCATAGCCGACCATCCCCCGCGGCGGACCCCCCGCAGACAAGTCCATTCCGCGATTCCTGATTGGTCTCCCGCACGACCCGCCACTCCGAGAACAAGACGGCCCACAGCCTATTGATGCTATGTCATCACTACGGTATCATGTCGTCACTGGAGGTCGAAAAAGTTTGGCGAAGGCGCCGACGCTTGTGTTCATCCCGTGCTTCTCGGGAGCACCCTGGGATCTCTCCTTGTTCCCCGATCTCGCGCAGTGGCCCGCACTGGCGCCGGCGCTCCCCGAGGGACCTATGACGATCGCCGCCTACGCGGATTGGCTCGCCCGTTTCGTGGACGAACTCGCCTCCTACGTCCTGGTCGGCGACTCGTTCGGAGCGGCGATCGCCCTGGAACTGGCCACAAGACAGCCCGCCGGGCTCCAGGCGGTCGTCGCCTCGGGCGGCTTCGCGTCAAACCCGATCGCCAAGCGGTGGCTCGCGGCCGTCATCCGTCACGGCCGGCAGCTGCCAACCGCCATCTACTCGCCCCTTGTGGTGCCGTTCCACGCCTGGCTCCTGCGCTCTCGGTTCGACCGTGACGGCCACTGGTCGATGCGCGCGACGCGCCGGCTCTTTCGCCGGCACACGCGTGCCGCCTCATACTGGGCGAGGGCCAATGCCGCTCTCGACTTCGACATCTCCGCCCGCCTCGGGCAGCTTCCCGTCCCGCTCTTGCTGCTCACGCCGGAGGACGATCGCCTGATCCCAGACGCGGCCGCGAACACGCTGCGGCAAATCCCCTGCGCCACCGAAGTGCGCATGGGGGGCACCGGTCACATGCTTCGCTACAGCCATCCCCAGGCCTACGGCCGCGAGGTCGCGGCGTTCCTCAAAGCAAGGGGGCTGCACTGACATGTCGCGCGAGATGGAAGCGCTCCGCTACGGCATCCTCGCGCTGCAGCGGGAGGGGCAACGCCAACTGGCCCACCTGCTGCAGCCGCTTGGCCTCACCCCGTCCCAGGCGGAGGTCGTCCGCGTCGTAGCCGACTTCGGCCCGGTGCACATCCGGAGGCTGGGCGGTCTCCTGGTTTGCGAGGCCGGGAGCCCATGGCGGCTTGTCGACAGCCTGGTGCGCAAAGACATCTTGACAAAGCAGGTCGATCCGGACGACGTCAGGCGGACCCTCATCTCCCTGAGCCCGGACGGCATTCTCGCCGCAGCGCGCCTCACGGAGATCGAGGAGGAATTCTACCGCCTCTTCGCGCAGCGCCTCCCCGCCGTACCGGCCGCGTGCACCGAAGTGATCGGTCGCCTTCTGACAGATACGCCGGCGGGCAGGGCCCTGGCGCGCCGCGGGCTCATGCCGGGAGCGGACGCCGAACCGCACGTTCGCCGCGGGCCGTCTGCGGCTCCGGACGACACCGCGAGCTGAAGGGGGGCCTTCAGGAGGCGTCAGCGCAGCTCGACGACCGTCGCCCCGACGCCGCCCTCGCCCTGCGCGCCCAGCCGGTGCGCTGCGACGCGGCGATCTCCCTGCAAGAACTCGTGCACCGCCTTGCGCAGGGCGCCCGTGCCCTTGCCGTGGATGACGCGCACCGTCTTCAGTCCCGCCACCTCCGCGTCGTCGAGGTAGCGGTCGAGCGTGAGGAGAGCCTCCTCCGCCCGCATCCCGATCAGCGTGATCTCCGTCTGGATGTCACGCGCCTTCTCCTGCGCCATCGCGGACCACCCGGAGGTCTGCTCGCGCTCCTTCTCCCTGCGTCGCGCACGGCGCGGGAGGCGCAGTTCCTCGAGCGAGACCTGCAGGCGGAGCGCCCCGACCGCCACCCAGAGCCGGCCGACCTCGTCGGGCGGCGTCAGCACCACGCCTTCCTGCCCCACCTTCGGAACCAGCACGCGTTCTCCGACGGCGACCGCGTCGACCGCCTCCCCCGGCTCGAGCGGCGGCGGCCCCTCCTCCTGCAGCGACCGCTCCACGGAGTCGACGCGCGCCCGGGCCGTCCGCAGAGCCTCCTCGCGTCGCTCGCGCAGGCGCTCCTGGCGGAGTTCGTCGCGCACCGCGCGCAGCTCGCGCTTGGCCGCTGCCACATCCTCCGCGAGCCGGGCGCGCAGCTGCACCCGCTGCTCGTCGCGTTCCCTCGCCGCCTGCTCGCGCGCCGCCCGCATCTGCTCCTCCTCGACCTCCGCCCGTCGCGCGCTGGCCTCCGCCGCGGCGAGTTCCCGCTCCAGGCGCTGACGCAGCCGGTCGACCCGCTGCAGAACCTCTTCGAGCGCCAGGCGCTGCGAGCCCATCAGTTCGCGCGCCCGCGCGCCGATCCCGGGATGCAGACCCAGGCGCTCCGCGATAAAGAAGGCGTACGAACTGCCCGGTGCGCCCTGCACCAGGCGGTAGCTCGGTTTGAGGGTATCCGGGTCGAAGGCCATGGACGCGTTCTCCACGCCTTCGGCGGCGTAGGCGAACGCCTTCAGCTCCCCGTAGTGTGTCGTGACCATGCCGAGGCTGCCGGAGTCGGCGATGCGCTCCAGGATGGCCTGCGCGAGGGCCGCCCCCTCCTGCGGGTCCGTCCCCGCTCCCAGCTCGTCGAGGAGCACCAGGATGTCCGGGCCGAGCCGCTGGAGAATCCGGATGATCGCCGTAAGGTGCGAGGAGAACGTGGAGAGGGACTGCTCGATGCTCTGCTCGTCGCCGACGTCGCAGAGCACCTCGCGGCAGACCGACATGGCGCTGCCCTCGGCCGCCGGAATGTGCATGCCGCACTGCGTCATCAGCTGCAGGAGCCCGACCGTCTTCAGGGATACTGTCTTGCCGCCCGTGTTCGGCCCCGTAATCACGAGCAGGCGCCGCGCGGCCGAGAGCTCCACGCTGATCGGCACCGGCTCCTGGAGCAGCGGGTGGCGCGCGTCGCGCAGGCGCAGTCCGGGCTCCTCGAGGATCACGGGGCGCACCGCCCGCATCTCCTCCGCAAGGCGTGCGAGGCCAAGCGCCAGATCGATCTCCGCCGCGGCCTCGAGACCCTGATGCAGCGCCTGCGCCTCGCGCGCGACGAGGCTAGAGAGTTCGCGCAGGATGCGCTCCTCCTCGATCTGCGCCTGGCGCAGCTTCGCCTGCGCCTCGTTGCCCATCTCGAGCGCGAAGAGCGGCTCGATGAACAGCGTCTGCCCCGTCTGCGACGCGTCGTGCACGACACCTGGGATCTTGGACTGGTGCTCGCGCAGGACAGGCACGCAGAACCGGCCGGACCGCACGGTCACGAGCGGTTCCTGCAGGTAGCGGCTGAGGTCCGCGTTGCGCAGCAGTGCGTCGAGCCTCGCGCGCACCGCCTGCTCCAGGCGGCGCTGCTCGCGGCGCAGGCTGCGGAGCTCCGGGCTCGCGTCGTCGAGCACGCCTTCCGGCCCGACCGACTGCGCGAGGCGCTGTTCGAGCGCCGGCAGGTCGCAGAGGAATGCGGCGTCCTCGGCTAGGGCGGGCCAGTCTTCGCGGCCCGCCAGCATCGCGGCGCGGGCGCGCCGCATCGCGGAGAGGGTCTGCTCCACCTCCGAGAGCTCTGGCGCCAGGAGGCTGCCGCCGCGCTCGACCCGGCTGAGGCTCCCCCGCAGATCCCGCACTCCGCCAACCGGCACGCCGCCCAGGCGCCCGAGCAGCCGGCGGGCCTCTTCCGTGCGCAGCTGGCGCCAGGTCACGCGCAGCGCGTCTACCTCCGGTTCGAGCGCGAGCGCCCGCTCCTTGCCGATCGCCGTATCGCAGCGCCCCGCCAGGCGCTCGAGCACCGCCTTGAGTTCGAGCAGCCGCAAGCTGCGCGCGTCCAAGTCCCGCACCTCCCCCGAGCGGGGAGGCTACGTGAGGCCGCCCCGCAACTCCTTGATCCTGCGGTCCAGGTATGATTTCAGCGTCTCGCCCTGCGGCAGCCCGAGATCCTTGACGGTCACGGGCTTCATCTGGTCGACCGGCAGAACCGACAGGTGTCCGGTCGGTTCTATGCGGGCGATGCGCACATCCTCGAGCTTCTCGTAGCCCTGCTCCCGCAGGGCAATCGTGAGGTCCGCCTTCGACATGTGCTCTTTGCCCATCGCCTTCATCAGCATCTTGCCGTCGCGGACGAGCACCGTCGCGACGCCCTGCGAGACCTTCTCGCCGGTGCGCCACTTCGTGTTCAGCCAGGTGAGGCCGAACTGCAGGGCGCCCAGCGTGATGATCGATATGACAGCATTCCAGATCGGCTTGTCGATCTCCTCGATGCCGATCGCCACCGCCTCGCCGATGATGATCACGACGGCGATGTCAAACGGGGCGAGATGGCTGATCGAGCGCTTGCCCATCAGCCGGAAGACGGTGAAGGCGAGTACATAGAGGAGCCCGGTCCGCCAAAGCTCCGTGAGGAAGTCGTGCCAGTGCAACGCCATGGACATGCCTCCTGGGCTTCATCCTTCCCAGGAGGCATGTTGGACTTGCGCCGCGGGATTCAGTCGCCCTGCGGGCCCCGCAGAACGGCGCTCGGGACTTCGTGCTGGAAGTTCACGCGCAGCCAGCCACGCGCGTTCGCCGCCTCGGCAACGCGGTGCACGGCGACGAGGTAGGCCGCCTCGCGCATCGTCACGCCGTGCTCCTGCTGCATCTTGTAGACGGTGCCGAACGCGTCGACCATCATCCGCTCCAGCTTCTCGTTGACCTCTTCTTCCGGCCAGTAGTAGCCCATGGTGTTCTGGACCCACTCGAAGTAGGAGACTGTCACGCCGCCGGCGTTGCAGAGGATGTCGGGGATGACGAAGATGCCTCGCTCCGCCAGGAGCTCGTCGCCTTCCGGCGTCGTCGGGCCGTTGGCGGCCTCGGCGACGATGCGCGCGCGCACGCTCTCGGCGCGCTCGCCGTCGATCTGGTTTTCCAGCGCCGCGGGTACGATCACGTCGACGTCCAGGGCGAACAGGTCGTCGGTCGTGATCAAACGGCTGCCGGGGAAGCCCTTGGTCGTCTTGTGGTCCGCGGCATACGCAAGCAGCTTCGGAATGTCGAGCCCGTCGGGGTTGTAGGCACTGCCGCGGACGTCCGACACCGCGACCACCTTGATACCCTCCTCGTGCAAGAGGCGCGCCGTGTGCGAGCCGACGTTGCCGAAACCCTGCACCGCCGCCGTCGCCTTCTTCGGGTTGATGCCCAGGCGGTCCATGGCCTGCAGCACGACAAACAGGACGCCGCGGCCCGTCGCGGCATCGCGGCCGAGCGAGCCGCCCAGGACGAGCGGCTTGCCGGTAATGAACCCAGGGGAGTGGTGACCGCGGACGCGGTCGAACTCATCGAGCATCCAGCCCATGATCTTCGGGTTCGTATTGACGTCCGGCGCGGGGATGTCCACCTCCGGGCCCATCACAGGCGCCAAAAGCCGGATATAGCCGCGAGACAGCTTCTCCAGCTCGTTGTCGCTGAGCTGGCCCGGATCGCAGATGACGCCGCCTTTCGCGCCTCCGTACGGCAGCCCCATGACGGCCGTCTTGAACGTCATCCACATCGAGAGGCCCTTGACTTCGTCCTCATTCACGTCCGGGTGGAAGCGAATGCCGCCCTTGGTCGGTCCGGTCACATCCGTGTGCTGCGCGCGGTAGCCGATGAACGCCTGCAGCCGCCCGTCGTCCATGCGAACGGGCACGGTGACGCGCGAGATGCGCATCGGCTCCTTGAAGAGCTCGTAGACGTCTTCCGACAGACCTAGGTTCTGCACCGCGCGGTGCAACTGGCCCTGGACGATCAGGAACGGGTTCGTCAGATCCGCCACCGGTATCTCCTCCTGGTCACGACATATCCCGGTCGGGACGCCCTTTAGCGCAGGCGCGCTCCGAACCGGTCCGCGAGCCGCTGCAGGAGGCGACTGAGCGCCTCCTCCGCATCCGCCTCCGTTAGGGTCCGCTCGGGACTCTGCAAGGTCAGGCGAAGTGCGAGGCTCTTCTTCCCCGACGGCACCGGAGCACCCGCAAAGACGTCGAACAGTGCGTCGGCGGCCAACAGGTCCCCGAGCACCTCCCGCACCTCCTGCCGCACGACCTCGTACGGCAGATCCTCGTCCACAACCAGCGCCACATCTCGCACCAGCGCCGGGTAGCGCGGCAGGGGCCTTGCGACGAGTGCGACCTGCGCGGCGAGCATCGCTTCCAGCGAGAGCTCGCCTACGAGCGCGCGCTCCGAGATCCCGAGCTGCTGCGCGACGCGCGGGTGCAGTTCACCCAGCGTACCGAGCCGGCGCTCGCCGGAGAGGACCTCCGCCTGGCGTCCGGGATGCAGCGCAGGATCCGAACCTGGACGGACGTGCACGTCCGGGATGCGCAATGCAGCGAGCGCGGCCTCCAGATCTCCCTTCAGATCGAAGAAGTCCGCTGGCTGCTGCCCAAAGCGACTGATCGGGGCACGGGGACCGCAGAGCGCAAAGGCGAGATTCTCTTCCTCGACGACATCTGCGCGGGAGCGGTGGAACACGCGGCCAGCCTCGACCAGGGCGATCTCTCCGACACCGCGCGCCAAATTTCGCGCGAGTGCCTGCAAGAGACCAGCCCGCAGCGTGGTGCGCAGCGCGCTCAGGTCCACGCTGAGCGCGTTTGCGACGGCTGCCTCGGCCGGCTGACCGAGCGTCGCGAGTAGCGATGGGTCGACCAGAGAATAACTCACCGCGACGCGGTATCCAAGAGCCATGAATACCTGCATTGCGTGGCGGCGCAGGTAATAGACCGCCGGTTCATCCGCCGCGGGCGCTGGCGGCGGCAATTCGACATCAAGCTTGCCGATGCCGACGCCGCGCAAAACCTCCTCCGCCACGTCACAGGCTTCCCTCACGTCGATGCGGTCACGCGGCGGGCTCACGGCGAAACGATCCGCCGCGCTCTCTACGGCAAAGCCGAGCGAACGCAGCGCCGACGCCTGCTCCTCCACCGTGAGCGGCATCCCGAGCAGCGTGCGGACGTACGCGGCAGCGACCGTGATGGGAGGAGGCGCGGGCGCGACCTCCCCGGCCTGGATCCCGCCCGGCAGCACCTCCCAGCCGACCGCCGGCGCCAGTTCGCGCAGACGCGCGATGGCGCGCAGCGGCAGGTCGGCCGCAAGGCCGTGCGCGAAACGCTGCGCCGCCTCGCTGCGCAGCCCGATGCGCCGCATCGTCCTGCTGACCCTGCGCGGAGAGAAGAGGGCCGCTTCGAGGAACACCCGCTCCGTCGCGGCGTCGACCTCCGCGCGGGCGGAACCCATGACGCCGGCAAGCGCGACCGGTCCACGGTCGTCCGCGATCACGATGTCCTCCGCCGAGAGGACCCGCCGGACGCCGTCGAGCGTCTCGAGTTCCTCTCCCGCTTCGGCGCTGCGGACACGGATCGGCCCCTGGATCTTGTCCTCGGCGAACGGGTGCAGCGGCTGCCCGAGCTCGAGCATCACATAGTTCGTCAGATCGACGATCGGCGAGACGGGCCGCATGCCGCAGCTCCAGAGCCTGCGCCGCATCCAGAGGGGCGTCTTTACATCCTCCCTGCGCCCCATCCAGACACCCGCGTAGAGCGGGCAGATCTCGGCGTCCTCCACCTGCAGCGACGGTGAGGACCGGGGCGGCTGCCCCAGGGGCTGCGCGGCGACGTTCGGCGCGCTGCGGCCGAGGCGCGCCCCGAGTTCGCGCGCGACGCCGATGGCGCTCTGGCAGTGCTGTGCGAAGCTCGGGGTGAGCCCGATCTCGTAGACGGCCTCCGGCAGGCCGAGGTATGCCGAGACATCCTCCCCGAGGGGCGCGTCCTGCGGCAGGACGAGGATGCCGTCATGATCGGAGCCGATGCCGATCTCATCCGCGGAGAGCAGCATGCCGTGCGAGGTGACGCCGTGGAACTGCGCCGTCTCGAGCGTGCGCCCGTCCGGCAGGCGCGTGCCGGGCGGCGCATACGGCACCTTCAGGCCCGCCTCGAGGTTGGGCGCGCCCGTGACGCAGATGGCATCTGCCTGCGCCGTGTGCAGGAGCACCCGCGTGAGGCGCTCCGTGACCGGCGAGAGTTCCTGCACTTGCGCCACGAGCGCTCCCGAAAGCCCTTCGCCGTGCCATTCCAGCGCCTCGACCTCGAGCCCCTGCTCCGTGAGGATGCGCGCGACATCCTGCGGCGCGGGCAGCGGTCCCAGAATCTCCGTGAGCCATGCATGCGAGATGCGCAAACCGTCACCCCCTCTAGAATTGTCGCAGGAGCCTGAGGTCGCTCTGGAACAGCAGGCGCACGTCGTCGATGCCGTAGCGCAGCATGGCGATCCGCTCCACGCCGACGCCGAATGCGAAGCCCGTGTGCACGGCAGGATCGTACCCGCCTTCGCGCAGCACGTGCGGGTGCACCATGCCCGAGCCGAGGATCTCGATGAAACCCGTCCCCTTGCAGATGCGGCAGCCCTCGCCGCCGCAGAAGACGCAGCCGATGTCGACCTCGGCGGAGGGTTCGGTGAACGGGAAGTAGCTCGGACGCAGGCGGATGCGCACATCCTCCCCGAAGATGGCGCGGCAGAACTCGTAGAGCGTGCCCTTGAGGTGGTGCATGCCGATCCCCTCGCCCACCGCGAGGCCCTCCATCTGGTGGAAGACGGGAGAGTGCGTCACGTCGTCGTCGCGCCGGTAGACGCGCCCGACCGTGATCATGCGCACGGGCTGCGGCGCGTGCTTGCGCATCGCGCGGATCTGCACGGGCGACGTGTGGGTGCGCAGCACATAGCCCGGCTGGTCCTGGACGAAGAAGGTGTCGTGCATCTCGCGCGCCGGATGGTCCGCCGGAATGTTCAGCGCCTCGAAGTTGAGCGCCTCGCTCTCGACCTCCGGTCCCTCCGCGAAGTGGAACCCGAGCGCGTGCAGCGCATCGACGAGCGCATCCTCCACGAGCTGCAGGGGATGCGGGCCGCCCATCGCGCGCGGGCGCCCGGGCAGCGTCACGTCGAACGTCTCCCCGCGCAGGCGTGCAAAGAGCGCCCGCTCGCTGATCTCCGCCTGGCGCTCTGTCATCAGCGACTCGAGTTCGTCGCGCAGGCGATTGAGCGCGAGACCGAGGTCGCGCCGCTCCGCCGCGGGCGCGTCCTTGATGCCGCGCAGCGCATCGACGAGCGGCCCCTTGCGGCCAAGCCATACGATGCGGGCCTGTTCGAGCGCTGCCTCGTCCCGGGCGGCCGCGATGTCCCGCAGCGCGTCCGAGCGCAGCGCCTCCACGTCTTTCATGCGATCCATCCCCTTCAGCAAAAAAACTGGACCTCGCCCCTCCGGGGACGAAGTCACAAAGACTCCGCGGTACCACCGCCGATTGGGCAAAAGCCCCGCTCGCGCCGGGCAGACACCCGGCCGCCCCGCTCACGGTGGGCTTCCGCCGCCCCTACTGCTGGTTCAGGGCGGAACTCCAGAGCGAACTTCCCGCTCCGCACCAGCCGCAGGCGCTTGCAGTCTCGGCGCCCGTCCCTGTTCGGCGGCAAGCGGAGGGTACTCTCTCCATCATCGTCGCTTTGCGGGGATTATACGAAGTCCTTGCCCGCTTGTAAAGTTACGCCGGCGCGCCAGAGCAGAATCGCCGCCGCCTGCGCGACGTTCAGGGACTCGGTGCCCTCCAGCATCGGGATCGCGACGGTCTGGCCGATTGCGACGCTGCTCCCCTGTCCCTCGCTGCCGAAGACGAGCGCCGCCCGGCCTGGGGGCGGCCAAGACCCATCGACGGGGGCGCCGCGGGCCGCCGCCACGTAGACGGGCCACGAAAGGGCGGAGAGTTCCCCTGCGAGATCCTGCACGGGCGCGATCGGCAGGCGCAGGAACGCCCCGGCCGCAGCGCGGTACGCCCGCGGGTTCTCAGGACGCACGCCGCCCTCCCGGTACCAGATGCCGCTAGCGCCGAACGCGAGCGCCGCACGCGCGATCCCGCCGAGGTTGGCTGCGTCCTGCACGCCGTCGAGCGCCACGAGCCAGCCCGCTCCCCGCAGGCAGTCGGCGGGAGTCCAGGCTGGCAGGCGCACCAGGGCAAGCGTCCCCTGGTGCGAGGGGCCGCCGCTCAGGCGTTCCATCTCCGGATCGGTCACCGCGACGGCCCCCGGGAAGCCTTCGATCGCAGCGACCTGCGCTGGAGGCAACGGGCGTGTCCGCAGGCGAGGCGAGACCACGAGAAGGTCGAGCCGCGCCTCCTGGGCGATGGCCTCTGCGATGAGGCGTGCGCCTTCGACGACGACCCGACCTGCGAATTCACCCCGCCGCGCCGCGCGCACCTTCGCGCGCAGCGCCTTCGGGCTCTCGGTGCTAGCGGACAAGCGACGACTTCGCGGTCTCGACGAGGGCCGCGAACGCGGCTGCGTCGCGCGCAGCGAGGTCTGCCAGCAGCTTGCGGTTGATCTCGACGCCGGCGCGGCGCAGCCCGCTCATGAAGCGGCTGTACGACATCCCCTGGGCGCGCGCGGCCGCGTTGATGCGCGCGATCCACAGGCGCCGGAACTCGCCCTTGCGCTGGCGGCGGTGCTGGTAGGCGTACCAGAGCGCCTTCATGACGGCCTCGTTGGCCGGGCGGAAGAGCCGATGACGCGCTCCCCAGTACCCGCGGGCCAGCTTCAGAACCTTCTTGTGGCGGCGGTGGGCGGTGACGCCCTTCTTGATGCGTGCCATCCCGGACGGTCCTCCTTAGTTGTACGGCAGAAGGCGCTCGATGCGCTTCTGGTCCGACTTCGAGACGTAGGCGTAGCGGTGCAGGTCCGACATGCGCTTTTGCGCCTTCTTCGTGAGAATGTGGCGCGCGTGGCTCTTCTGGCGCTTGAACTTGCCGCTGCCGGTGCGCCGGAAGCGCTTCGCGGCGGCGCGGTTCGTCTTCATCTTCGGCATCCGATTACACACCCTTCGGCGTGGAGTGGTCCTTCGGCACGAGGAACATCGTCATGTTGCGACCCTCGACGCGTGCCGGGCGTTCGACGATCGCGATATCCTGGAGGAATGCCACCAGGCGCTCGAGTACGTCGCGCCCAAGATCGGTATGGACGATTTCGCGCCCGCGGAACATGATCGTGGCCTTGACGCGGTCCCCGTCCTTCAGGAAGCGCTGCGCGTTGCGCGCCTTCACTTCGAAGTCGTGGTCGTCGATGCGCGGCCGCAGCTTGACTTCCTTGATGGTCACCTGGTGCTGCTTCTTGCGCGCGTCGCGTTCCTTCTTGGCCTGCTCGTACCGGAAGCGGCCGTAGTCCATGATGCGGCACACGGGCGGCTTGGCGGACGGGGCCACTTCGACGAGATCCAGATTGCGCTCTACCGCGAGCCGCAGCGCGTCCCGGATCGGGAAAATGCCGAGCTGCTCTCCCTCCTGGGTTACGACGCGCACTTCGCGCACGCGGATCTCCTCGTTGACCCGCAAGTCCTTGCTGATTCGACGTCACCTCCGCAAATTCACGAGACAATCGAAAACGGGAAGGGCATAGCCCCTCCCGCGCACATTTCACCCTGGCGGACCCTGGGTTCGCAGCCGCACGGCGCGCCAGGGTGAGAAGCGTTGGGGCTTCTGCTTTGTGCGTACAGCGTACCATGGCCGCCGTGGACGGTCAACCAACGGGTGCAGCTTGCACCAAAGGCGCTGCAATGCCAGTTGCGACAGTTGTTCTAATATGCCTGCTGACAACACCCAAGGCTGCCGGCACTCTGGCCCATCTCGCTGGTGCAGGCAGGAAATGCCACCATCTGCTGGCGAACTGAGAAGTCGCCCGCCATGCCGCATCCGCAGTCGCGCCTCTCGCCAGTGCAGGCCACCTGCCCGGCGCGGGCGAGCCGGCATCGGCAGAACCGCAGTTTTAAGGAGGAACTTACAGATGGCGCTTCGGCAAGTCATCTCTACGCTCAGCGACGACGGCAAGGAAGTGATGGGCACCGATATCCTGCTCTTCCATTACCCGGACGCGAACATCTTGAACGGCTCTTTGCTCACGGTGGAGTCGAACCATTTCGCGGTGCTGAAGTCGCGCGGTGCCATCCTGAACGTCTACGAGACCGGCCAGTTCCCGATCCAGACGCCGGATAAGCCGATCATCGGTTCCTTCCAGCAGGCCTTCTTCGGGGGCCAGTCGCCGTGGCAGTACGAAGTGCTGTACATCAACCGCTCGAAGCTGGTGCTGAAGGCGTCGGGCACGGCGCTCTCGCGCGAGATGGCGGAGCTTGCCTACGACGTCGACTACTACGTGCACGTCGAGTCACCCGACGACGCGCTGAAGCTCGTGCAGCACATGCCGTACAACGGCCACTTCCTGCACGGCGAGGACGTCAACCGGTACTCCGGCCCGGTCGTCGAGCAGGCGATCAACCAGATCGTGCAGGTGACGCCGCTCGAGCAGGTCAACGAGCACATCCACGACCTCACGACCCTCGTCAAGGAACACCTCTCGGGCTTCCTGTCCGTCTACGGCATCACGCTGAACGACGTCAAGGTGCTGATCTTCCCCAAGGACGAGCGCATGAAGTCCCTCATCTCCCTCAAGGCGTTCGGCCTCTCCGAACTCGACGCCGTACGCTACTACGTCGCCATGATGATGGCGGAGCACGGCCTTGTGTCGGCGCCGAACGTGGCCGTCGGCCAGCCATTCCAGATGGGCTTCTCGCCTCTGGGCGGCGGCGTGCCGATGGGCGGCAAGGGCTGACACATAGGCCGCAACCTCAAGGCGGCAAAACTCTTGCACACCTCGTCGCCGGGAGTTCCCCGGAGACGCAAAACACCTGCGCAGAGGCGACAAGACGCACCCTCGCGGGCGCACCTCTGCGCAGCCATGGTCCCTTGAGCGATAGAAGGGAGAACGGCTGATGCCCGACGAGACCCTGCGGCGTCTCGGCCGGCTGCTCGGGACAGAGACGGTCGCCGTCTACGGCGAGCGGGTGCGGCTGCGCCAGGACGACCTTCTGATCCGCTCGCGCGCCTCGGCCGCGCTCGCCCGCGCCGCCACAGTGCTGCGGGACCTCGCAGCGCGCTATCGCGCGGAGCGCATCCCGCCCGCGACCCGCGAGCAGCCATTCCCGCCGGCCGAGGCGATGCGCGGCCTGCAAGCCATCGAGCAACTGGAACGCTCCGTGCAGGAGGTCGAGGTCCAGGTGCGGTCCGCTCCGTTGCCGCCGGAGGACGCCGTGTGGGAGCGATTGCGCAGTGCGCGCCTGCAGCTCGACACAGTCGTTCTAATGGACATCGCCCTGATCGAGCAGTCTGAGGCGGTCGAGGCGCTTGCAGCGTCTCTCAGCCTCGACGGCGCGGCAGGCGCAGCGGCGGCGGCGCAGACGCTTGGCGACGCGCTCTCCAATGTGCGCGCGACCCTGCGCAAGCGCACCGACCTGCTGTCGGCTCCGGCCTAAATCGATGGGCCCGATGCAGAGGATTGTGGGATTCAACGCACCCACACCGAGGTAGCAGAAGAATGCGTCCTCGGTGTGGGTTGCGAGTCATATGCATCGAGATATGGATCAGCACCCTAGCAGTTGGTAAATGGGTCCGTAGGGGTATGAAGTAGCACCGCCGTTTACCGCCATCATGCAAACCTCTGGAGCTGACGTGGATGGTGGATTCGGTCCGGAGGAAACGAAGCCAAGCGGTCCTGTGAATGCGATGATGTAGGCAGAGGCTAGATTGTACTTCACCCCTCCATATGTAAAGGCGTAGGCGACAGGTTGTACGTAGACTTTTGTGGCACGACTCAAGTGTTCGTACGAGAGGTTCGCAGCCAGAGTGATTGCCTGGTCCACATTAAGGACGTACCCCGAATCCTTGGGCAACGATGCAGTACCAGAGACGAACGAGGCACCCTGTACAGGAATACTGGCGCACCACGGAAGCATCGTCACAGTTGCACTATTCCAGTTTGATGGGTGGGTGGGCATAACGTATTTACATGCGACATCCGTGCTGGACGGAGATGTAGAGCGTGAGGTAGTTGGAGTTGGGGTCCATGGAGTGTCAATTTGTGATTTTGAAGTCGTGCCAGTTCCTGAGACGGCCGGCTTCACATGGCTACTTTTGACATGACTGGATTGAACCCCGCAACCAGCCAGGGTGATTGTTACACAAAGCGTGCTGATGACAAATGAATGATTCATTTTGATTCCTCCACTTTCCAGTGTACTCCATTTTTATGGGGCTCAAGGTCCGAGAAGCTGTTTTGTAGCCGTAATGGTGGAATCTATCCGCTGGATAGGAAACCAGGACCGCGGACAACCGCGGCCCTGCCCTTTTGTCGGGTCGCCCGGCTAGCCCTCGAGCACCCCGAGGGCGACGCGCCGGGACCGCACCTCTTCCGCAAGCCGCCGCGCGAACTCCGCGCGCGGCATCGCCACGCTGTCGGGTCCGCCCCTCGCTCGCACCGAGACCATGCCCTCCTCGACCTCGCGATCACCAACAACCAGGAAGTATGGCACCTTGTCGGCCTGCGCGGAGCGGATCTTGTATCCGAGCTTCTCGTCACGGGCGTCTGTCGCCGCGCGCAACCCGAGCGCGCGCAGTTCGGCGGCGACGGCGTCTGCGTAGTCGCGGTGGCGGTCCGCCACCGGCAGCACGCGTGCCTGCTGCGGGCTGAGCCAGCTGGGGAAGGCGCCGGCGAAGTGCTCGAGCAGAATGCCGAGGAAGCGCTCGATGCTGCCGAAGATCGCGCGATGGACCATCACGGGCGTCTGGGCCTTGCCCTCCTGGTCGCGGTACTCGAGGTGGAAGCGCAGCGGGAACTGGAAGTCGAGCTGCACGGTGGCGCACTGCCACTGGCGCCCGAGCGCGTCGATCACGTGCACGTCGATCTTCGGGCCGTAGAAGGCGCCGTCGCCCGCATTGATCCGGAACGGAAGCCCGGCGGATTGCAGCGCCTGCGCGAGCTCCGCCTCCGCGCGGTTCCAGAGCTCGAGTTCACCGAGGTACTCCTCCGGCCGCGTGGAGAGCTCGACGCGGTATTGCAGGCCGAAGGTGCCGTAGATGATGCGCAGGATCTCGAGCACTTCCTCGATCCCGCTGCCGATCTGGTCCTCGCGCAGGAAGATGTGCGCGTCGTCCTGGTGGAAGCCGCGCACGCGCAAGAGGCCGTGCAGCGTGCCCGAGCGCTCGAAGCGCGACAGCGGTCCGTACTCCGCGAGGCGCAGCGGCAGGTCGCGGTAGGAGCGGACGGTCTCTGCGAACATCAGGCAGTGTCCGGGGCAGTTCATCGGCTTCAGGGCGACCGTCTCGTCCTCCGACGCGACGACGAACATGTTCTGCTGGTAGTGGCCCCAGTGTCCGCTCGTCTTCCAGAGGTCCGGGCGGAAGATCCAGGGCGTCATCACCTCGCG
>JAKAPV010000265.1 GCA_021806845.1 Bacillota bacterium
CGTGATTCCTGGGGAGATCCATGGACTCGTCGGCCAGAACGGATCCGGCAAGTCGACCCTGATCAAGATCCTGAGCGGCTTCCACGAACCGGACCGCGGCAGCGAGCTGCTCGTCAGCGGCAAGCCCGTGCCGCTGCCGATGACCCCGGGTCTCACGCACCGCTACGGCTTCGCCTTCGTGCACCAGGACCTCGGCCTCGTGCCAGGATTGACGGTGCTCGAGAACCTGCGCGTCGGACGCTACGAGCCGGCGCCCGGCGGGCGCATCCGCTGGGGGAGGGAGCGCGAGGAGGCGCGGGTCGCGCTCGCGCGCATCGGCATCGAGATCTCGCAGGACGCGAAGGTGGGGGAGCTGCAGCCGGTGCAGCGCGCGATCGTCGCCGTGGCGCGCGCCATGCACGACATCGCGGGGCACGAGTACGGCCTGCTGGTGCTCGACGAACCGACGGCCTACCTGCCGCGCGACGCGGTGCAGGTCCTGTTCGACACGATCCGTCGCGTCGCCGCGGCCGGCGTCGGCGTCCTCTTCGTGAGCCACCGCCTCGACGAGGTGCGCGGGCTCACAGACCGCGTCACGATCATCCGCGACGGCCGCGTCGCCGAGACGGTGCGCACGGCCGACACCGACGAGGACCAGCTGATCTCTCTGATGCTCGGGCGGGCGCTCGGCAACGTCTACCCCGAGGAGCACTCCCAGCCGGCGGACGTCGGCTTCAGCGTTGCAGGACTCACGGGACGCCTCGCGCAGGATATCGGCTTCGAGGTGCGCCGCGGCGAGGTGCTCGGGCTCACAGGGCTCGTCGGCATGGGCCAGGAGGAGGTCCCCTACCTTTTAATGGGCGCCGAGCGCGCGTCCGCGGGAGCGATTCGCATCGGCGAGCAGGGCCTGTCCGCGGCGGAGATCACGCCGGCCGCGGCGACGCGGCGAGGTATGGCGCTCCTGCCGGCGGACCGCCAGGGGGCGAGCGGCGTCGGCGCCTTCACCGTGAAGGAGAACGTCAGCCTTCCGGTGCTGCGGGAGTTCGCGCCGGGCGGGAGGATCCGCCACCAGCGCGAGCGCGCCGTGGTGGACGGTCTCCTACAGCAGTACCAGGTGCGCCCGCCGCAGCGCGAGCGCCCGCTCGCGACCCTGAGCGGCGGCAACCAGCAGAAGGCGCTGCTCGCGAAGTGGCTGCAGCGCCGCCCGGAGGTTCTCCTGCTGCACGAGCCGACGCAGGGCGTCGACATCGGCGCGCGGGCGGAGATCTTCGACCACATCCGCCGCGTCTCCGAGACCGGCAGCTGCATCGTGATCGTCAGCAACGAGTACGAGGACCTCGCGCACATCTGCCACCGCGTCCTGATCTTCCGCGACGGGCGCGTCGTGAACACCCTGAGCGGCGAGGCGCTCAGCAAGGACGCGATCGTCGCCAACAGCTACCGCTCCTAGGGAGAGCGTCAGGATTCCTCCTCGACCTCGGCGAGTGCGTCGAGGTGGCTGAAGAGGATGTTGCGGCCATGGATGATGTGCACGCGCATCACTGACTCAGCCCAGCCGGCGTCGTGCGCGTGGAAGGCTTCGGTCAGCTCCTGATGCTGCTGGCTCGAGACGCGAAACCCCTCGGGGCCGTAGAACTGCATCGAGCGGTAGACGAGCGGCAGTTGAATGATGTGCTTGATGGTCTGGGCCAGGTAGACGTTGCGGCACGCGGCGATGACCTTGGCGTGGAACTGCTGGTTCAGCCCGACGGCATGCAGGACCAGCTTCTCCGTCATGCCGCGCTTCACGGCGATCTGCGCGTCGCCCGCGTACTCGGCGTTCAGCTGGTCGATCTCCGCAAGGTCTGTCTCTGTCAGGTGGATGGCCGCACGACCGGCGGCGTAGCTCTCGAGGAGGTAGCGAAGGTCGTAGATCGACTCGAGGTCCCGCACGCCGAACGGCCGCACGACGGCGCCCCGGAAGGGAGTCAGGTCTACGAGGCCCTCGACGCCCAGGCGCCCCAGAACCTCGCGCACCGGCGTTCGACTCACATCGAACTGCCGCGCCAGGCGTTCCTCCGTGAGACGCTCCCCGGGCCGCAGGCGGCCGAGGAGGATGTCCTCCCGGATCTGCTCGTAGATCTCGTCCTTCGATCCAGCGCCAGCCGTAGCGATCCCTCCTAGCCGACACATACCGACCAATGATACCACGATCTGCGCCGGGTTCGGAACGCGGCCGCCGGCGCGAGGATGAAGGTGCCGCCCCTGTCACCGTACATGCCTTGCGGCAGGAAGTGTATACGACATCACCAAGAAAGTCACTCAAATGGCCAGAAAAGGCCAAGTCCGCAGCAAGATTGCATACAAAACAGCAGGACACAGGTGCGTGCGGGTCGAACACTAGCCAACCGGGACAGGAGATCCGGACCGCCTTACCTGGAGGAAGGGACGATCTGCCCTTGGCAGCAGACAAAAGAACCGTACCGGAAAGCCGCAAGGGTCCTCTCGACGGGATCCGGGTGCTGGAGCTGGGTTCTCTCCTCGCAGGTCCGTTCGCGGGGCGCCTCATGGGCGACCTCGGCGCAGAGGTCATCAAGGTGGAGGCGCCGGACATGCCGGACCCGATGCGGGTCTGGGGCCGTCACCGCCACAAGGGGCGCAGCCTCTGGTGGCCGATCCAGTCCCGCAACAAGAAGTGCATCACCCTGAACCTGCGCACGCACAGGGGCCAGGAGATGCTCCGGCGGCTCGTGGCGCAGAGCGACATCCTCGTGGAGAACTTCCGGCCCGGTACGCTCGAGAAGTGGAATCTCGGCTGGGAGGACCTCTCCGCGGTGAATCCGCGGCTCGTGATGGTGCGGGTGTCCGGCTTCGGCCAGACCGGACCCTACCGCGACCGGGCGGGCTTCGGCTCGGTCGGCGAGGCGATGGGCGGCATGCGCTACATCACGGGCTACGAGGACCGCCCGCCAACCCGCATCGGCATCTCGATCGGCGACTCGCTCGCCGCGATGTTCGCGACGATCGGGGCGCTCGCCGCCCTGCAGCACCGCGACCGGACAGGCGAGGGGCAGGTCGTCGACTCCGCGATCACCGAGGCGGTCTTCGCCCTGATGGAGAGCAGCGTCTCGGAGTACGGTCGGGTCGGCGTCGTGCGCGAGCGCACCGGAAACATCCTGCCGAACGTCGCGCCGTCGAACGTCTACCCGACGAAGGGCGGCGGCTTCCTCGTGATTGGCGCGAACCAGGACAACGTCTTCCGCCGCCTCGCCGCGCTGATGGGCCGCCCCGAACTTGCCGAGGACGAGCGCTTCGCGACGCACACCGCGCGCGGCGCGCACCAGACCGTGCTCGACGAGATCGTCGCTGAGTGGACCCAGGGATTCTCCAAGGAAGAGCTCTGGGAGATGCTCAACCAGTCCGGGGTCCCGGCGGGTCCGATCTACTCGATCGCGGACGTGTTCCAAGACCCGCAATTCCGCACCCGCGAGATGATCCGCGTTGTGGAGGACCCCGAGGTCGGGCCGATCGAGCAGCCGGGGATCGTGCCGAAGCTCAGCCGGACGCCGGGCGACATCCGCTGGTCCGGGCCGGTGCACCCCGGAGAGCACAATGGCGAGGTGTTCGGGCAGCTCCTCGGCATGACGGCGGAGGAGATCGCCGAGCTCGCGAAGACGGGGGTGATCTGATGCCAGGCGTCACCGTGGTCGACGTCGCAGCCCGCGACGGCCTGCAGAACGAGAAGACGCACCTCGACACCAAGGCGAAGCTCGAATTGATCGCGCGCCTGGAGGCGGCGGGCGTGCAGAGTTACGAGGCGGCGTCGTTCGTGCACCCCCGCTGGGTACCGCAGATGGCGGACGCGGAGGCGGTGTTCGCCGGCCTGCAGCCCAAGCAGGGTGTCACGCGCTGGGCGCTGCTCGTGAACGATCGCGGCTACGCGCGGGCGCGCGCCGCGGGGGCGGACCATGTTCGCCTCGTCGTCGCGGCGACGGAGACGATGAACCAGAAGAA
>JAKAPV010000266.1 GCA_021806845.1 Bacillota bacterium
AGAAGAGCCAGATCGACGAGTATCTGGAGGCGTATGGGGGGCCGGGGGTGCAGCACATCGCGCTGCAGACGCGCGACGTGGTGGCGACGGTGAGCAACCTGCAGCGGCGCGGGGTGGAGTTTTTGCGCGTGCCGGAGAGCTACTACCGGCTGCTGCCGCAGCGGGTGGGGGCGATTGATGAGCCGCTGGCGGAGCTGGAGGATCTGGGCGTGCTGGTGGACCGCGACCAGGACGGCTACCTGCTGCAGATCTTCTCCAAGCCGGTGGAGGACCGGCCGACGCTGTTTTTCGAGATCATCGAGCGGCACGGCAGCCGCGGCTTCGGCAAGGGCAACTTCAAGGCGCTGTTCGAGGCGATCGAGCGCGAGCAGGCGGTGCGCGGCAACCTGTAGGAGACCTATCGCATGCCGATCTACCAGCGCATGGGCCAGGTGCCGCCGAAGCGGCACAGCATTTTCCGGCAGCCGGACGGGCGGTTGTACGCGGAGGAGCTGGTGGGCAACCACGGCTTCACCGGGCCGGCGTCGCTGCTCTACCATCTGCATCCGCCGACGCGGGTGACCGGGGTGCGGTTCCTGCGCGGGCTGCCGCTGGAGGCGGATCCGGAGCCGACGTTCCGGCACCGGCACTTCAAGACGGGCAGGATCGGGGCGGTGGCGAGCCTGACGCTGGACCGGCAGCCGCTGCTGTTCAACGCCGACGTGACCATGGGCTTCGCGCGGGCGGCGCGGCCGGACGAGTTCTTTTACCGCAACGCGCAGGCGGACGAGATCGTGTACCTGAGCGAGGGGGCGGGGCGGCTGGAGTCGCAACTGGGGACGATCGCGGTGCGACGGGGCGACTATGTGGTGATTCCACGCGGCATCCTGCACCGGTTCGTGTTCGAGGGCGAGCTGCGCTGCCTGGTGATGGAGAGCGCGGGGTACGTGCGCACGCCGAAGCGGTACCGCAACGAGTTCGGGCAACTGCTGGAGAGCGCGCCCTTCAGCGAGCGCGACCTGCGCGGGCCGGAGCGGCTGGAGGCGTACGACGAGCGGGGCGAGTTCCGGCTGGTGATCAAGAAGGACGACAAGCTGCAGGAGGTGACGGTCGCCCATCATCCCTGCGACGTGGTGGGGTGGGACGGGTATTACTATCCCTTCGCCTTCAACATCGGCGACTTCGAGCCGCGGGTGGGGCGGTTTCATCTGCCGCCGCCGGTGCACCAGACGTTCGAGGGGGACGGGTTCGTGGTGTGCTCGTTCTGCCCGCGGCCGTTCGACTTCGATCCGCAAAGCGTGCCGGCGCCCTACAACCACTCCAATGTGATGTCGGACGAGGTCTTGTACTACGCCAATTCCGAGTTCATGAGCCGCAAGGGGATCGAGTACGGCTCGGTGACGCTGCATCCGGACGGGATTCCGCACGGGCCGCATCCGGGGCGGACCGAGGAGTCGCTGGGCAAACCGCGGACGAACGAGCTGGCGGTGATGATGGACACCTTCCGGCCGCTGCAGGTGGCGCTGCCGGCGCTGGCGATCGAGGATCCGGCCTACTATCGCTCCTGGGTCGAGGAAGGCGGAGCCCACCCGCTGACCGGAGGGTTGTGAAGGCGATGGCCGTGAAGCCGCCCCACATCTTGCGTGCTTCGAGCAACGTTCGCAAGATGCGATCCAACCTGGAGGGGACGGTCGACCGCAAGGCACTTTCAGCAATCGACAGAGCGATCCTGGACAATGTAAAATCCCTTCTTTCCCTCGGCAAGGAGCACTACGATTTTGCGTGCGCGCAGGGGCCCGGCACGTGGCGCCAATGCGTCTCGCGCCTCTACTATGGGGCCTATAACGCGAGCCGCGCCGTGCGGCTTTATCGCGACGGCAGGTATTCCACCGACGCTGCCGATCACAAGGAGGTGGGGAAGTTGCCGGATGACTTCCCCGACCGCGAGCGGTACTCGAACGAGCTCGACACACTTCGGGAAGACAGAAACCTTTGCGATTACGATCACACGGCGGTCGGGGGTGATCTCGCCCGCGATGTCGCGGCGTGGAGGGAGCTTGTCGGAGAGTTCATCGAAAGAGTTGGTGAGTACATCAAGGAAGGGGTTGATTGAAATGGGAGCCTCCCCGGCGCTGGCACCTGACCTGCAAGGCGTGTTGGACGAATTCCGCGACCGGTCGGGGATGCCGGACGTTGGCTTCGAGGTCAAACAACGGGCGGCGGGCGACGTGCTCGTTCTGCACATGGCGAATCCGACGAACAGGTTCTTCGCGATTCTTGAGGCTGCCCGCGAGCGACACGGATCTCCGACCGCCACGATCGCGCGGCGGGCGACCGAGCCGAGATTGCAGTCGCCGGAGGCGAGGCTTCTCCAGCGCGCTCTCGCCGAGTCCCTGACCATCGGCCGGCAGAGCTTCGGCGACGATTTCTTCGCGCGCTACACGAAGACCGTGACCGGAGCCGAAGCGGTGATAACGGCCCGCGCTCATCACGTCGTGTACGGGCGGCGTGGTGCTGGCAAGTCGTCACTCCTCCTGTATGCGCTCAAGAGCTGCCAGCGGGAGGGCAGGCCTTCGGCTTGGTTGGGGATGCAAGCCTACCGGGATATCGGCGAGGCCGCGCTCGTCCCGGAAGTTGTGGCCGCTGTTCTAAGCCAAGTCGCAGGCGAATCTGCTGGCGGCATCGTGCTCCCGCTGCGTGGCGATGACACCTCCCGCGCCGACTCTCGACGCCTCCTGCTTCGTGCCCGTGAAGTGCTAGGCGCGGCCGCACCAGCCGGGGCGACGATATTCCTCGACGACTTCCACCTCGTCAGCCCGGATTTGCAGCCACCGCTGCTGGACGCGATTTACGGCCTGATTCGAGACACCCCAAGCGACCTAAAGCTTTCCGCGATTGAGTCCCTGACGAGAACCTGGGATTCTGAGAAGCACAAGGGAATGGAGGTCGGGCAGGATCTGCAGCAAATTAACCTGGACCTGAACTTGGCGGCTCCCGACAGGGCTCTGCGCCATATTTCCGGCATTCTCGATGCCCAGGCTGTTTACTGCGGCCTTGAATCGATCCGATACCTTTGCAACAGCGACGAGGTTCTTACGCGGCTGATGTGGGTCTCGGCCGGGGTGCCGAGGGACGCGGTCAATAATTTCGCTCAGGCGATGGCCAGGGACCAGAGCCAGGGCCGCGCCAAGGTGTCGGTTACGAGCGTTAACGAGTCCGCGGGTTCACTCCTAATCGCGAAGGAAAAGGAGTTGGAGTCCGACGTCGCCTCCGCAAGATCGGAGGCGCGAGCGGATCTCAGGCAGGTTATGGACCTGGTGAAGAGCAAGTGCATCGGCGGCAAACATGGGGAGCGGCAAAATGCCTTTCTTGTTGAGCTTCGCCCGAGTGGTCGCGGTTACCGGGCGGTTCGCGAACTGGTCGACTTGCGTTTGCTCCACGTAATCGGCGAGGCCATCTCGCTCGGGCGGGCCGGACGGAAGTTCCTTCCGCTGATACTCGACTACGGATACTATACGGGGCAGCGGCGGGCGCAATCCGTCGATCTATTCAATCCGCAGGCTCTCAGAGTGCGGTACAGGGACCTGCGCAAGCTGCCGCGTCTTGACCCGGAGGCTGCGTTGTGAGCAGCGTGGTGCGCGTGCCGGTAGCCAGCGCGCGGGCGCTGCTCGCGGGCGCGATCGATTACGCCGGGCTGTTTCCGCCGGCGGGACTGGGGATGGCGGTGGCGGCGGCGAACTACCGGCGCTACCGGGCGAGCGCGGACGCGTGGGCGCTGGGGCGATTCGTGTGCCCGGCGGCGCGGCTGGCGGAACTCGAGGCGCTGCTGGGCGCGTGCGATGCGGACTGGCGGGTGGCGGCGACGGGCGGAAACGACGCGGAGGCCGACCGGGCGGCGCTGGCGCAGTGCGCGCGCGCCGACGTGTTGGAGACGCGCCATGCGGCTCCGCCGGCGAGCTACGCCAAGGTGGGGCGGACGGGGTAC
>JAKAPV010000267.1 GCA_021806845.1 Bacillota bacterium
TGGCTGTCGAAGCGAACGGCGGTCGGCGGTGCGGATACGTAGTCGGCGAAGTAGCCTCCGTAGGGTCCTGGCCCGAAGCTGAACCTGATGCCGCTTGCGGTGGCAGCGACCCCGATCAGCTCGCCGGGCTTGCTGCCGAATCCGACACCGCTTGCGTCGACCGGGAAGTATGCGGGCTTGGAGGTCGGGGAGAAGGTCCCGTTCGCCTGCAGTTCGCAGAGCACCTCGGAGGGAAACGGGGAATAGGAGCCGTCGCCTTCCGGGCCCTCTATCAGAAAGAGCAGCCCCCCGTCCGGCGCCTGTCTTAGGAAGCTCGCGACAGAGAGGCCGATGGGCAGGCTGACCCACTTGCCGGTTGCGGCGTTCACGTAGAGATCCACCATGGCCGGCTGCTGTGCCGGCAAGAGGATGTCGCCGCCTCGCACGGGGATGGTTTGGAAGCTGCCGCCGCCGAGGTCCGCCGTCAGCCATTTGGCGGCTGCAGCCAGACCCCCGGGCTGCGGCACATACGGATTGACCGGCGGCGGGGCCGGGGGCGCCGTTACGGGCGCGGTCGCGGATTGCGTCTCCGGGGGCGCCGCCGCGGACCCGGACCGGTGGTGGCCCCGGGCGCCGCCAGCGGCCGGCGGCTGTCCGCAGCCTCCCGTCAGCACCGCGGCACCGGCGAGCATCGCAGCCAGGACAGCTACGCGATACAGCTTCACGCGCATACCCCCCAATTGCATCATGCCACAATCTGCCAAGCGTGCGTTGGCTTGTTCCGGACGGAGCCCAAGGAACGGTGCGGGCGTCCTGGCACCAGGTACCCACGTGCGATCGGGCCTGTCGCCGGAAGGAACGCCGTCCCCGGGAGGCGAAGCGCCAACGCAGAAGCGCTGGACGGAGGTGCGGACGGTGGCAACTGCGCCCGATCTCGGCACGGTGCTCGTGGTGGGAGTGGGGACGGGCCTCGGCGCGGCGCTCGCGCGGCGGTTCGCAGCGGCAGGCGCCCCCGTGGCGGTGGGGGCGCGCGGGAAGGACGCGATCTCGGTGATCGCGGAGGGCATCCGCGAGAGCGGCGGCCGGGCCCTCGCGATGCCATATGACGCGACAGACCCTGAGCAGGTGGCGGGCGCGATCGCGCAGGCCGAGCGGGAATTCGGACCCGTCGGAACGCTCATCTACAATGCGGGAAACGCGGTGCGCGGAGGCGTCGCCGATGTCTCGCCGGAGGCGTTCGAAGGGGCGTGGCGGGTCGGTCCCTACGGAGCCTTCCTGCACACGCGCATCCTGGTGCCCAAGATGATGCGGCGCGGCTTCGGCGCCTGCATCTTCTCCGGGGCGACGTCGTCGGTGCGCGCTCCGGCGCACAGCATCGCCTTCGGCAGCGCGAAGTTCGGTCTGCGCGGCTTTGCGATGTCGCTGTCGCGGGCGGTCGCGAAGGAAGGCGTACACGTCGCGCACGTGCTGCTCGACGGGGCGATCCGCACGCCGCGCTCCGCGGCGTACCTCGCGCCGGACGACCCGGCGCTCGGGCCGGACGAGATTGCGGAAACCTACTACCGGCTCGCGGTGCAGCCGCCGTCCGTCTGGACGTTCGAGCTCGACATGCGGCCGCAGGGCGACGACCTGCTTGACAACTGACGGAGGTCCCAAAGCGGGAGGGAGCTTTTTGCAGCTGACGGGCATCCACCACGTTTCCGCCCTGACGGCGGAGGCGTCGCGCAATGTCGAGTTCTACACGCGGACGATGGGCATGCGGCTTGCGAAGAAGACCGTGAACCAGGACGACACGTCCTCTTACCATCTCTTCTACACGGACGGCATCGGCTCGCCCGGCACCGACCTCACGTTCTTCGACATCCCCGGCATGGCAGGGGAGCACGAGGGGGTCGGGAGCATCTCCGCCGTCTCCCTGCGCGTGCCGGACAGCGCCGCACTGCAGCGATGGATGGAGCGCCTCGCGGAGCTGGGGGTGCAGAGCGAGGGGATCGCCCGGCGCGCAGGCCGCGCGAGTGTCGCCTTCCGCGACTTCGAAGGCCAGCACATGGTGCTCGTGGCCGACGACGGGGAGCCGGGGGTGCCTGGCGGGCAGCCATGGGAGCGCTCGCCGGTCCCCGCGGACTGGTCCGTGTACGGGCTCGGTCCCGTGCAGCTCACGGTGCGCGACGCGGATCGCACCGCGCGGGTCCTGACGCAGGTCCTCGGCTTTCGCGAGAACGGCAGCTACGCGCTCCCGGAGGATCCCGGCCGCGAGGCGCTCGTCTTCGCGACCGGCGCAGGGGGAGCGGGCGCCGAGGTGCACCTCGTGGAGCGCACGGACCTGCCGTTTGTGCGCCTCGGGCGCGGCAGCGTCCACCACGTCGCGTTCCGCGTGCCGGACGAGCTCCAGCACGCCGCCTGGCTCGAGCGCCTCGAGGCGGCGGGCTTTCGGACGTCGGGTCTCGTGGACCGCTTCTACTTCCGCTCGATCTACTTCCGCGAGCCAAACGGCGTGCTCTTCGAGCTCGCGACCGACGGGCCCGGCTTCGCCGTCGACGAGGATCTGGGCCACCTCGGGGAGCGGCTCGCGCTGCCTCCCTTCCTCGAGCCGATGCGCGCGTCGATCGAGGCCAAATTGCACCCGCTGCCGATCCCGCCGCAGTGAGCGACACCGCGCCGCTCTCGCACCGCTACCGCCTCGAGCCGGGAGCAGGGGAGGAGACGCTGCTCCTCCTGCACGGCACCGGTGGCGACGAGTCGGACCTTTTGCAGCTCGGGCGGGCGCTCGCGCCGCGGGCGACGCTGCTCGGCGTGCGCGGGCAGGTCCTGGAGCAGGGGATGCCGCGCTTTTTCCGCCGCCTCGCGCCGGGCGTCTACGACGAACCCGACGTGATCGCGCGCGCCCACGCGCTCGCGGCGTTCGTCCGCGCGGCGGCGCAGCGCCACGGCTTCGACCCCGCGCGCATCGACGCGCTCGGCTACTCGAACGGTGCGAACATCGCGGCGGCCCTCCTGCTGCTCGAGCCGGGGCTCTTGCGGCGCGCCGCGCTCCTGCGCGCGGACCTGCCGCTCAAGGACGCGGCGGCGCGGGGCCTGCGGGGCACACGCGTCCTGATCGCTGCCGGGGCGCACGATCCCCTCATCCCCAGAGAGCGATCCCAGGCGCTTTGCGACCGACTCTCGCTCGGAGGCGCGGACGTGACGCTGCGCGTGGCGGACGCCGGCCATGAACTCTCAAACGAGGAATTGCAGGCTGTAGGGTCCTGGCTCGCGCAAGGAGGCGGCCCGGAGGACTGACGGCGCTCTCTCGACCGAATGCGCGGTTTTGCGCACGGATGTTCGGCTTGTCTCCCGTGGTGCACATGGCGCCGATCAGGTAGACTGGTAGCCCATGTCATCCGCCAGGAGGATTTGTGCAAAACCGCATCCCGAGCACCGTCTGGATCCTGATCGCGGGAGACGGCTTCGGAGCCGCCTTCCGTTTCATGGTCATGCCGTTCCTCGCGCTCTACATGCACACCGTGACGGGCGCGAGTCCGGCGACCGTAGGTCTCGTCATCGGCCTCGCAGCCGTCTCGAGCCTTGCCGCGAGTTTCCTCCTCGGACCGCTCTCGGACCGCCTCGGCCGCAAGCCGTCGCTGATCGCCGGGTCGCTCGTGCAGCTGATCGGACTCGTCGGGTTCGGCTTCGCGCACACCATCTCGGAGTTTTCGGCGCTGCAGATTTTCTCGGGCATGTCGTGGGCGCTCTCCGGCCCGGCCTTCCAGGCGCTGCTCACGGACCTCACGCCAGAGCCGCGGCGCGTGCGGGTCTTCGGATTCAACTACTGGGCGATGAACATTGGCGCAGCCGTCGGGCCGCTGCTCGGCGCCGCGCTCGGATCGGGGCGCTCGCCGCTTCCCTTTCTGCTGGCCGCGGGGGCGCAGGCCATCCTGATCGGGGCGATCGTCGCATTCGTCCCGCGCAGGGCCG
>JAKAPV010000268.1 GCA_021806845.1 Bacillota bacterium
CCAATACGACCAGAGGCTTCTACATCCGAAAACCTCCTATGCTTCCGCTGTCACCGCGTGCACGAGGTCCACGACGCGCCGCAGGTTGTCCGGCGGCGTCTTGGGCAATACGCCGTGTCCAAGATTGAAGATGTGACCCGGCCGGGCGTTCGCTGCCGCGAGCACCCGACGCACGCCGCGCTCCACCTCCGGCCAGGGGCCCAAGAGCAGTGCCGGATCTAGGTTGCCCTGGATGGCGTGGCGGGTTCCTACCAAACGCCAGGCTTCGGCGAGGTCGATCCGCCAGTCGACGCCGAGGGCGTCCGCGCCAACCTCCGCCATCTGCGGCAAGAGGCCGGACGTCTCGACGCCGAAGTAGATCGTCGGGACAGAGAGGCTGCGCAGCTGCGCAAACAGACGCTGCATGACCGGCAGCACGTGCCTGCCGAAGTCGTATGGGGTGAGACTCCCGACCCAGCTGTCGAAGATCTGCAGCGCCGATGCGCCCGCCTCGACCTGCGCGGCGAGGTGCCGGTAGGTGAGGTCTGAGAGTGCCTCGAGCAGCTTGCGGAAGGTCTCGGGATCCTCCCACATCAGGCCCTTCACCCTGAGGTACTGGCGCGAGGGGCCGCCCTCGACGAGATAGCTCGCGAGCGTGAAGGGGCCGCCGGCAAAGCCGATCAGCGGCGTGCCCCCGAGCTCGCGGGAGATCTGCCGCACGGCTTCGAGCACGAAGGGCTCATCCTCCTCCGGGACAAGCGGCCGCAGCCGCGCCAGGTCGGATGGGCCCTGAAACGGCTCCTGGATCACCGGGCCGACGTTCTCCTCGATGCGCAGGTCGATGCCTACCGCGAGCAGCGGCACCGTGATGTCCGAGAAAAGGATGGCCGCATCGACGTCCAGCTGGTGCACGGGCAGCAGCGTGACCTCAGTGCAGACGTCTGGAAGGCGGCAGATCTCTAGGAGGGAATGGCGCCTGCGCACAGCGCGATACTCCGGCTGGTAGCGGCCGGCCTGGCGCATGAACCAGACCGGTGTGCCGCCTGCCGGCTTGCGCCGCAGCGCCGCAAGAAAGTTCGGGGGCATCGTGCGCCTCCAGGGGTGGACAAAGTTCCCCTGCATTATAGCAGAGGCCGCACTTCAACCCGGGTCAGGCCTCTGCGCCCTCCGTGAGGCTGATCGGACCTTCTTCGGTGATCGCGACGGTGTTCTCATAGTGCGCCGCGAGGTTGCCGTCCCCGGTCGAGGCCGTCCAACCGTCGGCCAGGATTTCCACCTGCGGCTCGCGCACCGTCACCATCGGCTCGATCGCGAGCGTGAGGCCGACGCGCAGCGGCGCGCCGTGCCCGGCCTCGCCGACGTTCGGCACGTCAGGCTCCTCGTGGAATGAGCGCCCGATGCCGTGCCCGACGAAGTCGCGCACCGCAAAGAGCCCGGCGGACCGAAGGTACTGCTCGATCGCATGCGAGATGTCGCCCACGCGGTTGCCCGCCCGCGCAGCGTCAAAGCCGCGGAAGAAGGATGCGCGCGTGGCCTCGATCAGGTGCTGGGCCTCGTGCGATACCGCTCCCACCGCATATGTGCGGGCCATGTCCACGTAATAGCCCTCATAGATGATGGCGAAGTCGATGGAAACGACGTCTCCGTCCTCGAGCCGCCGGTCGTCCGGAATGCCGTGCACGACGATCTCGTTCGGCGAGACGCAGATGCTCGCAGGATATGACCGGTAGCCGAGCTGCGCCGGCAGTGCCCTGCGCGCCCGGATGCCGCGCCTCGCGAGGGTGTCGAGCTGCTGGGCGGTGACGCCCGCGCGGATCTCCTTGCGCACGTCCTCCATCACGGCGGCGAGGACGCGTCCGCCTTCGCGCATGCGAACGATCTCCTGCGGCCGCTTCAGATAGATCATTGCGTTACCTTCCCAACCGTAGCTGCTTGGGTGCCGTCCCTCGTGTAGTTCCCCACGGACGGCCGGACTCCTCGCCGCGTAGCGTGCCGGTCGCACTCCGGGAACCCCCTGCGCCATCATACGCCTGCACGCGCGCCGCAAGGTCATGCAGACGTCCGGCTTGGGTGGAGCCGGCACGGGACCGCGCCTCTCCCCCTACAGGTCGAGCGCCATTTCGGTCTCCCGCCGCCTATGATCGCGCGGCAGCGCCTGACTGCGGCCGGTGGGCCGAAACGCAAGCCGCTCATAGAGCCTGATCGCCTTCAAATTGTCCTCCATCACCCAAAGGAGAAGACGCCGTGCGCCATCCCGCCGCGCCCAATCGATCACAGGCTGCGCCAGTTGCGCCCCGATGGCTTCGCCGCGCTGCTCAGGCGCGACCCACAGGGAAACGAGGTGCCGCTCGTCCGGAGCATCCAGCGTGATGCCGGCCACGACGCCGCACGGCTCCTGTCCGCACAGCGCCAAAAACCACTGGCCGGTTCGCAGGCGCGACTCCCACGTCTGCCTGTCGAAGCCCGCTTCCCGCTGCAGCGTGGATCCGAAGGCATCCGGATCCTGCGAAAGCGACCTGAGCCGAATCTGCCGCAGCCGCTCCCAGTCCTCCGGTCCGAGGGTAACCACGCGCACCACCCGCTCTCCCCCAATTTGCCAGGCGCACCTGGGCGAAGCTTGGAAGGCGCATTCGCGGCCCGCGCGGATCTTCCTTTTCCGCCGCTCCCTATCCCCGGCGCGGGTCGCGGGCGGCCGAGCAAACAGCGAGGGACGCAGCCGACGCCGCGTCCCTCGCTTGCATGGACATCCTACTTGAGGATGTACGCCTTGACCTGCTGGATGCCGAACATCGAGACGGTCGACTCGCTCTGGTTGATGAAGATGTCGAGCCGGTCGCCCTTGATGGCCCCGCCCGTGTCGACTGCCCTGGCGAGGAATCCGCCCTGCGGCAGGTACGGCTGGAAGGAGTAGCCCGTGACCCACATCAGCGTTCCGAGCGGGATAACCGTCGGGTCGACCGCCACGTCACCCGCAACCAGCGGACGGCCGTAGTAGTCCACCGGCCCGTACGGATAATTGTCCTGGAGCGTCGGTGCGTACGCGGTCGCCGTCAGGTTGATCTCACTGACAACGGTGTAGCCGTCGATCGTCTGGGTCGACCCGCTAGACGTCGTCGCACCGCCGCCGCCCGTCGAGGTGCCGGTCGAGCCGCTGCTGCCGGTTGAGCCGTTGCCGCCCGTCGATCCGCTGCTGCTGGTCGGTCCGTTGCTGCCCGTCGAGGAGCCTGCGCCGGAGGATGCCTGGCCCGCCGGCACCTGAGTGCCCGTCAGGGCCGACAGTTCGGCCGCATTGAGGTGATCGTTCAGCGCGTAGCCGTGCGCACGCTCAAAAGCCTGCACCGCCTGCGCGGTATCGTTCAGGAAGACGCCGTTCTGGGGCCCGGGATGGAACCCCTGCGCAGCAAGGTCGGCCTGGAGCTCCACAATCGGAGCGCCGACGTCGCCGTAGTCCGCACCCGCGGAGGCCAGCGTCCCTGTTGTTAGGTGGAGCTTCGTGGTGAGAGCGTCATGGATTGCTCCCCAGGTGATCGGCCCGACGACGCCGTCGACTGCGATGCCTGCCCTCCCCTGAAACGCGCGGACCGCGGTGAGCGTCCTCGGCCCGAAGAGGCCGTCGAGCGCTCCCGGCGAGTCGTTCAGCGCCCTGAGGTCCGCCTGCAGTATGGCGACCATGGTTCCGGAGGCGCCGAACCCTTCCACACCGCCGCCCGGGAGTGCCGGTGCCGACTGTGCCATCGCAGCGATGGGCGAGAGCAGAACACCAGTGGCGATCGCCCAAGGAAGCAATGCACGCTTTTTCATGATCACCCTCCAACTTCAATGTTCGAAACAAGTGTGCGGTTTTGAGTGTACTGGCTCACGCGCTGCAAGTCAGACCCTGAAACCCGCCTCCCGAGCGGTTTTGAGAATATAGAAACGACACTGCGGAAC
>JAKAPV010000269.1 GCA_021806845.1 Bacillota bacterium
CCCGCGTCTGGCGTCCCGTCGAGCCCGAGCAGCCAGCCGCTGCGGGAAGGCCCGTCACAAGGCGTCAGCTCCCTACCCCGACCGGCCGGCGCAATGCGCCAGCAGCCGGCGGCGCCGCGCCCCAGCATCGGAACGCTGCCCCAGAAGCGCCCGGCAGGCAGCCCGCCGCAGGGCGGCATCGGTTCCCTGCCAGGCCGTCCGAGCCCGAGCCGCAGCATGGGCGGCGCGGGCATGCGCGTCCCGCCGCCGGCGGCACCGGCCCCAGGCCGAACCGCGGCCCCGGGCTCCCGACCCCCGCAGAAGCGCCGCGGCCCGGCCGATCGGCGCAGGGGAGAGGAGGAGCACCGCTTCGAGCGCCGCGTCCATCCGCGGCACCGGCAGCAGGCCGCCATTCGGACGGACCGGGCCGTGACGCTGGAGACCGCCCTCACCGTCCAGGAACTCGGCCAGAAGCTGGGCGTGGCGGCCGGAGAACTGATCCGGCGCCTCATGGGGATCGGCATCATGGCGACGCTGAACGACGAGTTGGACGTCGAGACGGCGGCGCTCGTCGCGACGGAGCTCGGATTCCAGCAGGTGGAGATCAAACCGCCCGGCCCGACGCTCGAAGAGGAGATCGAGGCCGAACAGCAGGACCCGCCCGAGAAACTGCGCCTGCGCGCCCCGACCGTCGTGGTCATGGGCCACGTCGACCACGGCAAGACCAGCCTCCTCGACGCGATTCGTGACACGAACGTAACGACGCACGAGGCGGGCGGCATCACGCAGCACATCGGTGCGTCCGTCATCCACCACAAGGGCAAGCGCGTCGTCTTCCTGGACACCCCGGGCCACGAGGCGTTCACCTCGATGCGCGCCCGCGGCGCATCGACGACCGACATCGCGGTCCTCGTCGTGGCGGCCGACGACGGCGTCATGCCGCAGACGATCGAGGCCCTGAACCACGCCCGGGCAGCCGGCGTCCCCGTCGTGGTGGCGATCAACAAGATCGACAAGCCGGGCGCCAACCCGGACCGCGTGAAGCAGCAGCTGACAGAACACAGCCTCGTGCCGGAAGAGTGGGGCGGGGACACCATCATGGTGGGCGTATCCGCCAAGACCCGCGAGGGTCTCGAGCAGCTCCTCGAGATGCTTTTGCTGGTGACGGAGATGCGCGAACTGAAGGCGAACCCCGACAAGCTCGCGCGCGGCACCGTGCTCGAGGCGCGCCTCGACCGCGGACGCGGTCCTGTGGCCACCATCCTCGTGCAGGACGGCACGCTCGAGGCCGGCGACGCCTTCGTTGTCGGAACGGCCTACGGCAGGGTCCGCGCCCTCTACGACGACCGCGGCAAGATGACCCGTAAGGCGGGTCCCTCGACACCGGTCGAGGTTCTGGGTCTCAGCGAGGTGCCGGAGGCGGGCGACCGCTTCATCGCCGTCGACGACGAGCGCAAGGCGCGCGCCGTGGCGGATGCCCGGCGCCAGCGCAGCCGCGTCGAAGACCTGCGCCCGGAGTCCCGGACCAGCCTGGAGGCGCTCTACCAGCGCATCCAGGACGGGGAGTCGCAGGATCTGAACATCATCCTTAAGGGCGACGTGCACGGGTCGGTCGAGGCGCTGCGCGCCTCGCTCGAGAGGCTCACCACGCCCGAGGTGCGCGTCCGCGTGCTGCATGAAGCGGTCGGAGCGATCAACGAGTCGGACGTGATGCTAGCGCAGACCTCCGGCGCGATCATCATCGGGTTCAACGTACGCCCGGACGTCGCGGCCCGCCGCGCGGCGGAGCGCGAGGAGGTCGACATCCGGACCTACCGCGTCATCTACGAGGCGATCGAGGAGATCGAGGCCGCAATCCACGGCATGCGTCGCCCGGAGATCCGCGAAAAGGTCCTCGGCCACGCGGAGGTGCGCGAGGTGTTCAAGGTGCCGAAGGTCGGCACGATCGGCGGCATCTACGTCACCGAGGGCAAGGTCACGCGCCAGTCCCAGGTCCGGATCGTACGCGACGGCGTCGTGCTGCATGAGGGCCAGATCGCTTCCTTGCGCCGCTTCAAGGACGACGCGCGCGAGGTTGAGCAGGGCTACGAGTGCGGTGTGGGCATCGACAAGTTCCAGGATCTGCGCGAAGGCGACCGCCTCGAGTTCTTCGTGGTTGAGGAAGTGCCCGTGAGCTGAGCTTCGTGCTTTATGCCGCCCAGGTTGTCGTCCGCATCCCCTGGGCGCGCTCTCTGAAGGACAAGCGCCAGGTAGCGCAGAGCCTCATGGCGAAGATGGGCCGCCACCCGCAGGTTGCGGTCGCCGAGGTGGACCACCTCGACGAGCCGCAGCAGCTGGGTCTGGGCGTCTGTGCGGGTTCCAACACGCATGTGCATGCGGAGCGCATGGTGCAGGAAGCGCTCGCCGAGATTGGTCGGGCGGGCCTGGAGGCGCGCACGATCGAAATTGGCGAACGCTAGGCCGGAGGGGGAATCGTGATGGCGAACACGCGGCAACTGCGCCTGCAGGAGCGGATCATGCAGGAGACTGCGCTGATCCTGCGCGGGCTCAAGGACCCGCGCATCGGCATGGTCAGCGTCGTTCGGGCGGACGTATCGCCGGACGGCGAGTTCGCGCGCATCTACGTCTCGACGCTCGCCCAGGGCCAGGAGGCCAAGGAGACGCTGAAGGCGCTCCGGCACGCGGTCGGCTTCGTGCGCACGCGGCTCGGCGAGGCGCTCGGCGTGCGCAAGGTGCCGGAATTGCGGTTCCAGCTCGACGATTCGATGGCGGCCGGCCAGCGCATCGATCGGATCCTGCGCGACCTCGGACCGGAGCCCCGGCCGTGAGGGACGTCATCGCGGAGCTGCGCGCGGCGAAGACGATCGTCATGTCGCTCCACCGCCAGCCGGACGGAGACTCGATCGGCAGCACCGCCGCGATCGCGCTTGCGCTCCGCCGCCTCGGCAAGCAGGTGACGCTCGTTACGCCTGACCCGGTGCCGAAGGTCTACGACCTTGTGCCGACCTACGCCGAGTACCTGCCGTGGGACGCAGTAGCGGGCCGCCGGTTCGACCTCGTCGCGCTCTTCGACTGTGCGGATGAGCGCCGCACCGGCGCACCGCAGGACCTGCGGGCGTATGCCCCGCGGGTGCTGGACGTGGACCACCACGCGACGAACACGCGCTTTGGCGATGTCACGTTCATCGACCCCCAGGCGGCTGCCTCGGCGGAAATTGCGTCACGCGTCATCGACCAGCTCGGCGTGACGATCGACCGCGAGATCGCGCTCGCGCTGTATATCGGACTCGAGACCGACACTGGCGGCTTCCGTTACGCGGCGACCACTCCGGACAGCCACCGGCTCGCTGCGCGCCTGCTGGACGCCGGCCTCGAGCCGGGGGAGATCTCGCAGGAGCTCTATGAGCGGCAGGCCGTCTCCGGCCTCCGGCTGCTCGGGGCTGCGCTGCAGTCCCTGCGCGTGCGCGACGACCTTTCGCTCGCCTACGTCGTCCTCAGCCTCGACGACTTTGCGCGGGCCGGCGCCGTGCCGGCGGATGCCGAGACGCTCGGCATCGTCGAGTATGCCCGTCGCCTGGAGGGGATCGAGGTAGGGGCGCTCCTGCGCGAGGAGGGACCCGGACACGTGAAGCTCAGCCTGCGCTCGAAAGGCGGAGTCGACGTCTCGCGCCTCGCCGCGAGCATCGGCGGCGGCGGGCACGAGCGGGCCGCCGGGGCCAACATCGAAGGCAGTCTGCAGGAGGCGGAGGAGAAGCTCCTCGAACTACTGCGGCGGTGAGCGCGGGCGGTGTGCTGGGGCTCGTTAAGCCGCCGGGCTGTTCATCGCATGACGCGGTCGCGCTGGTGCGCCGGCGCACGGGCGAGAGCGCCGGACACCTCGGAACGCTGGACCCACTCGCGGCCGGCGTGCTGGTCGTGGCGTACGGG
>JAKAPV010000270.1 GCA_021806845.1 Bacillota bacterium
CGCCAGTCGTCGAATCCCGTCGCGTCGTTTACTCTCTACGTCCGAACGGATATGCAGCGCCTCGAGGCGTTCGGCGAGCGGGCGGGCGACCCACGTCTTGCCCGAGCCGGGCAGTCCGCACATGAGCACCAGAAGCGGATCCTTGGCTGCCAACGCTTCGTACGCGTACGCGACACGCGCCTGATGCTCGCTGCGCACGGCATCGCGCTCAGCGCCGCCGGCGAGCGCGCCCGCCGAGATCGCCGCGACCTTCGCGCGAACCAGCGCCCGATGGGCCTCGTAGAGCCTGAGGACCCGGCATCCCGGATAATCACCGCTCTCCTCCAGATAGCCGCCGACGAAAGCGTGGCGATGCTGCGGACACCGGCGCGCGGCAAGATCGCTCGCGAGGAAGGCGATTTCGTCGGCAACGTCGATCCAGCGGAACGCCGGCGCGTATTCCAGGCAGTCGAATGGAAGCAGATGCCCGCTGAGGCGCACGATGTTGCGGCAATGAAGGTCGCCATGGCACTCGCGGATCCGCCCGCTCGTGCGCCGCCGGGTCAGCCACGGCAAGGCGTGGTTGGTACGCTCCACGAGCGTCGCGCGCAGCGCGATGACCTGAGCCTGCGTACCGAGCCCGCGCGATGCCGCCGCACACTCGTTCAGATTGTCGAGCAACTGCCGGCGCACATGATCCGGATCTCCCCACGGCGAGGTCGCCTCCGCGACGGGCAGAGCGGCGTGCACGTCCGCCAGCCAGCGTCCGAAGATCTCGAGCTCTGAAGGCTCGATCCGATGTCCCTCGAGCAGCCGGTCGAGCTCGTCCGCCGCGGCGAAGCGGCGCATGCGCACCGCCTGCTCGAGCACCTCGCCCGGCGCCGCGTCTTGCGCGGCAGTGGGCCGCAGCCGAGCCTGACCGCCGACACGCACGATCTCGACGACATCGAGATAGAGTTGCGGCGCGAAACGCCGGTTGAGGCGCAGCTCCTCCTGGCACAGAAATCGGCGACGCTCGGCCGCGGTCAGATCGATGAACGGATAGCGCACCGGGCGCTTGACCTTGTAGGCGAACTCCCCCGCGAGAAACACCCACGAGATCGGTGTCTCGATCAGCGTCACCGCATCGACCGGATGCGGGTAGGCCTGCGGATCCAGGAGTCCGGCAAGCCATTGCGGCAATCTCGAGGCCGGGTTGCACGCTGGGCAGTGATCCGCGACAGGCATGACGACCCTCGGAATTGCCGCTGGCACCTGCCTCACCATAGACGCAGCGCCGGCGCGCCTCATCCGGTGGACTACCTACCCGGCGTTTCGCCGTCTGCGACTCCCGCGCCCCGCCGCGAGCGCCATGCGCCGGTCCGGTCGATGCACCGGCGAGGGCGCCCGATACGAGCTTGTACCTACGCAGACTGTTGCATATGCACGGAGGGCAAGTGCGTATGTACAGCTGATGTCGTTCGCCTACGATTCTGCCCGTAGCGAGACGATTTCATCTCGCCCCGAGGAGTCACCCAGATGAACACCAGGCGTCGAATTCCCGGCTCCATTGCGCTGCTGGCGGCGGCCGGATTGTGTCTCGTCGGCGCAGCCGTCGCGGACAATCCACTGCCCACGATCAGGATCGAGGCGACGATGATCAGCAAGAAGGTCATCGGGCGCTCGGACATCGGCGTTCCGCTCGAGGAAGTCACCGTAACGCGGCGCGTCAGCTACGCCGATCTCGATCTCGCCACCTACTCGGGGGCGACGGCCCTCAAGCGGCGGGTCGAGTCTGCCGCCCGCCTCGCCTGCAAGCAGCTCGATAAGCTCTACCCGCTCGAGCACGCCGAAGCTCCGGGCTGCATCCACAAGGCGGTCGCGGACGCCGACAGTCAGGTCAAGCAGGCCATCGACGCGGCAGAAAGCGCCGCGAAGTCGCAGTGAGCCGCGCGGTCCGGCCCGCGGCCTGCGGGCCGGACCCGTGTATCTCGCGTCCGGCGCCCGGCACGCCGAGGTCGCGCGGCCTCAGCGGGCGCCAGCGGCCCGCGGTCCGGCCGCTGCCCTCAGCGTCTCGGCCTTCGCCGCGATGCCGCCCGTCAGATCGTCCCATGACTTGACGAACGCGCCTGCGCCATCGTCTTGCAGTTTGGCGGCAAGGGCGGTGAGATCGACGCCCGCCTTGGCGAATTCCGCGAGCACGCTTGAGCTCGCGCCGCCATCGGCCGGCAGCGGATCGGCCACTCTGCCGTGGTCGGCAAAGGCCCGCAGCGTGCCCTCGGGCATGGTATTGATCGTAAGGGGGCCGACGAGACCCTCGACATACAGCACGTCGGAGGCCGTCGGGTCCTTCGTGCCGGTGCTCGCAAAAAGCAATCGCTGCGGTCGCGCGCCGGCGTTCATCGCCCGCAGCCAGCGCGCTGAGCGCATGAGCTCGCAGTACGCCCGATAGGCGTCGCCGCCGATCGCCACGCCGAGGCGGTTCTTCAGCTGCACGGGGACCGTGCCGGCGGTCGCGACGTCCCAGCGACTCAGGAACAGGGACGCCACCGACGCAATGTCCGGATTCAGACCTGCGGCGATGCGACGCTCGATGCCGCGCAACCAGGCATCCGCTGCCGCGAGGTACTGCGCCGCCGAAAACAGCAGCGTGACGTTCACCGGGACGCCGGCGAAGATCGCCTCCTCGATCGCCGGCAGCCCTTCGCGAGTCCCCGGAATCTTGATGAACAGATTGCTGCGCCCGGCGCGCGCATGCAGCTCTCGAGCCTGTGCCAGCGTCGCGCGGGCATCGCGCGCCAGGTGCGGCGAGACCTCGAGCGATACCCAACCGTCGCAACGCGCCGTCCGCTCGTGCACCGCGCGAAACAGATCGGCGGCCCGGGAGAGATCCTCGAGCGCAATGTCGAAGAAGATCTGCTCCGGTGAGGAGCCTTGGGATGCCAGGCGGCGAATATCCTCGTCGTAGGCCGACCCGCGCTTCATGGCCTGGTCGAAGATCGTCGGGTTCGAGGTGAGCCCCGTGATCGAGAGTTCCGCGATGTAGCGGGCCAGCGTGCCGCTGGTCAGCAGTTCCCGCGTGATGTTATCCAGCCACAGGCTTTGCCCGGCACGATTGAGTTCAAGGGTCGGATTCATCGGCATGCTCCTGCCGCGGCCGGCCGCGGTCGTGCGAATTCTACACGCAGGAGCGCGCCGCCATGCAATCCGTGCGGGCGCGGTGCCGCCGATCAGCCGGCCGGCTCAGGATCGGCCGCGGAGGGTTCCCGAGCCGTGTCCGGCAACGCCAGCACGTCGGTCGATCGATCACTTTGCCGATTCGCTCCCTGAGCGCTGCGCGATCGATCCCGTACTCCGGCAGTCGTTGCGCTTTCGGTCCGGTCTCCAGAGTCACCGTACCCTGCGCCTCCCGCAGCTGGTACCGTATCATCATCGGGCGGCAGCGGCTCATCGGACGCTGCAGGTCCACATGCCTGTCCCCGCCGACGGTTCGCCGAACTCCGCCAGTTCCGCCCGACGGCCGCCAAGCAGCGCTTCGAGCCCATTCGGCCGCTCGCGACACTTCGAGAAGTTGTGTTCCTCCTGCAGCCGCTGCGCCGACCTCTCGGCAGACTATCTCGACCCGTTCTGCCACGCACGCCAAAACGCAACGAATTCCGCGGCAGGAAGTGGCCTGCTGATCAGATAGCCCTGCACAAGCTCGCATCCCTGCTCCATCAGAAATTTCCGCTGCTCCTGCGTTTCCACACCCTCCGCAACGATCTCCAGTCGCAAATGCTTTGCCATCGAAATGATGGTCGTGACGATAGCACGATCGTCTACGTCGGAGAGCAACTCCCGCACAAAGCCCTGATCGATCTTGAGTTTATCAATCTTGAATCTCTTCAAATGCCCGAGGCACGAATACCCGACTCCAAAATCGTCGATAGCCATGAACA
>JAKAPV010000271.1 GCA_021806845.1 Bacillota bacterium
CGCTCGATCGCACGGTAGGGTTCGACCGCGACGCTGCCGGCGAGCGCCACTCGCCCGAGGTCGTTACGCGCCAGATCCACCAGCATGACGTGCTCGGCGTTTTCCTTCGGGTCGGCGCGCAACTCGGCTTCGCGCAATGCGTCCGTCGCCACGTCGTCGCTGCGGGGTCGGGTGCCCGCGATGGGTCGAAGCTGCGCCACCCCGTCCTTCAGGCGCACCAGCGCTTCGGGTGAGGATCCGACCACCGTCAGCTCGCCGAGCGAGCAGTAGTACATGTACGGCGAGGGGTTGATCAGCCGCAGCGCGCGGTAGGCCTGGAAGGGATCGAGGTCGTGCTGCCCCTGGAATCGGGCGGACAGGACCAGCTGGTACACATCCCCGGCCGCGATGTGCTCCTTGACGCGGTGCACGCCGCGGATGTACTCGGCGCGGCTGCTCGTCGCAGCGGGCGGCGCGCACCGGCCGCGACGTCCGGGCTTGGGCAGCGGTCCGCGCAGCGCCTGCACGACCTCTTTGCGCAGGGCCCGCCGTTCCTCGTCGGAGCCTGCATGCAGCAGCGCGATCCCCCGCGTCAGGTGGTCGAACACCAGGAGCGACCGGGGGGCCAGATAATGCAGCGCCGGCGCGTCCGGCTCCTTGTCCGCCGCGACGGGCAGCCGCTCGAAGTACCTGACGATGTCGTAGGCGGCGTAGCCGACGAGGCCGCCGGCGAGCGGCACGCCCGCGATCTGCGGTCCCGGGGTGGGCGTTCGCGCAAGCGCCTCCCGCAACCCCGACAGCAGCTCCGCGGCGCTGCGCGGCACGGGCCGGCGCTCGCTGCCGATGGCAAGACCGCCGCCGTCGAGTCGGACGCTGAGCGCCTCTCCGAATCCGATGAACGAGTAGCGGGCCAGACGCTCTGCGCCCTCCACGCTCTCGAGGAGGAAGTGCGGCGCAAACGCCCCGAGCTTCATGAACGCCGAGACGGGCGTGTCGAGGTCCCCTGGTATGTCGAATGGATGCTTCAACGCGTCCTCCGGAAACGATCAGGCAATAAAAAACCCATCCCGGATCCGGTCCGGAATGGGTTCTTGCGGTCTTTAAGCGCTCTTGAGTCGAGTAACTAGCAGCCCGCGGCCCACTCCGGATGCGGAGTGCGCCACCACCAATGCGCCAGGCCGGAAATCCGGCCGGGGTGCTGGATGGGTTGGTGCTGAAGCATGAGCCGCAGACTATCACCGCAGCGCCAGCGGATACAATACCCGTCCGTTCCATCGTACGGACAGCCTGTCATGCCCTCTTTCGACGTGGTTTCCGAGCTGAACGCCCACGAAGTGGCCAACGCGGTCGATCAGGCCAACCGCGAGCTGGCGCAACGCTTCGACTTCAAGGACACCGGAGCGCGCTTCGCGCTCGAGGGCTTCACGGTGACTCTGAACGCGCAGGTCGATTTCCAGCTCAAGCAGATGCTGGAGATCCTCAAGCTGCGCCTCGGTAAGCGCGGCATCGATCTCGCCTGTCTCGAAGTGAAGGATCCGGAGATCGCGCTGTCAGCGGCGCGCCAGCAGGTGGTGCTCAAGCAGGGCATCGACGCCGAGGCCGGCAGGAAGATCACACGTCTTCTGAAGGACTCGAAGCTGAAGGTCCAGGGCGGCATCCAGGGCGAGAAGGTGCGCGTCACCGGCAAGCAGCGCGATGATCTGCAGGCGGCCATCCAGTTGCTGCGCGGCGCCAAGCTCGAACTGCCGCTGCAGTTCAACAACTTCCGGGATTGAGGTCACCGGTGGACGCAATCGCCCGGCTCGTCGCGTACCTGTGGCTGGGATTCGCCGTGGTGTGGCTGGGCTCGGCCTTGTTCAACAAGCGCTCGCGCCGCGCCCCTTGGCAGGCGCTCGCGGTCCGTCTGGCGATCGTCGGTGTGATTCTGCTCCTGAACGTTCGCTGGGGCCGGAGCGTCGCCCTCGGCGGATTCCAGGCGCAGTTGCCGCTGGTGCCCGGCGAGGCGGCCCGGTGGGTCGGCACGGCGCTGTGTGCCGGCGGCCTGCTGTTCGCCGTATGGGCGCGCGTGCACATCGGGCGCAACTGGGGCTTGCCCATGTCCATGCGCGAAAGTCACGAGCTGGTCACGTCCGGGCCGTATGCGCGGGTGCGCCATCCCATCTACAGCGGCATTCTGTTGGCGATGCTCGGCTCGGCGCTGGCGCAGTCGGTGATGTGGGCGGCGGCGTTCTTGCTGTTCCTGCCGTATTTTTACGTCAGCGCCCGGATCGAGGAGCGGATGCTTCAGGAAGTATTTCCGCAAGCCTATCCGCCCTATCGGGCACGCACCCGCATGCTGATCCCATTTCTGCTTTAGCCGTCGCGCCTTGCCGCGCATTGTGCGCGGCAAGGCGCGGGGTCCTTCAGGCCGCGCGGGTCTGACTCGCGGCATTCATCGCCGAGACGTTCTCGAGCACGCGCGCCACGGCGTGCACGGTCGCTGCAATGCGCACTGCGCTCTGCACCGTCTCGCGCGACAGGCCGTGCTGGCGCACCTGACGCTCGTGACCGGCCACACAGGTCCCGCAGCCGTTGATCGCCGACACCGCGAGGGACAGCAGCTCGAAGTCGAGCCTGTCGATCCCCGGGTTGCCGATGACGGTCATCCGCAGGCGCGCCGGCAGTGTCGCGTACTCGTCGTCCTCCACCAGGTGCACGAACCGGTAGTAGACGTTGTTCATGCCCATGATGGCCGCCGCCGCCTTCGCGCCGTCGCGATACGCCGCATCGAGATGCGGCGCGGCGAGTTCCTCGATCGATGCGGCGAGAGGCGGGTTGCGCGAGGCCGCGGCGGCCGCGACCGCCACTGCCCAGATCTGCCGCTCGGACAGGCCCGGGGCGCCGGCGCTCGAGAGTACCGAGCCGAGATTCAGCTTCAAGTCGCGCGCGTAGCTCGGCAGCGAGTCGCGCAGGGAGTCCAGAGTGCTCATGAGGATGCCTCGCAGGTGATGGTCCGTCGGATGCGGCGGGTCCGGCCGCTCAGGCCGCCTTCAGCGTCTGTTCGCCCTGCCGCCAGTTGCACGGACAGAGCTCGTCGGTTTGCAGCGCATCGAGCACGCGCAGGACTTCCTCCGGGCTCCTGCCGACGTTGAGGTCCGTGACGTACACGAAGCGGATCACCCCCTGCGGGTCCACGACGTAGGTGGCGCGCTGCGCGACGCCCGCTTCCGGATCGAGGATGCCGAGTTGCCCCGAGAGCTCGCGCTTGAGATCCGAAAGCATGGGGAAAGGCAGGGATTTCAGCTCTTCGTTGTCCCGTCGCCACGCCAGGTGGACGAACTCGCTGTCGATGCTGACGCCGAGCAGCTGTGCGTCGCGGGCGTGGAACTCCTTGTCGAGCCTGCCGAATGCGGCGATCTCGGTGGGGCAGACGAAGGTGAAGTCCTTGGGCCAGAAGAACACGACCCGCCACTTGCCGGGGAAGCTCGCCTGGGTGAAAGGCTGGAACGCGCCGGCCAAGTCGCTCGAGACGACGCCGGTGAGAGAAAAATCCGGAAAACGCTGACCGATACCCAACATGTCGCTGATACCTCGATTGCTGTGCCGGGAGAGAATCCCGTGCGGGAATGGTTGACATCGTGCGGGCGGGGACTTCATTGATCCAATCGATTGATTGTATACTGTCAATAGATTTGATATATCGACAGCGGTGGCGAGCGCATCCATGTCCGACATCAAGCTGAAAGACCTGCGCTACCTGGTCGCGGTGGCCGATTGCCGGCATTTCGGCCGGGCAGCGGACCGCTGCTTCGTCAGCCAGCCGACCCTCTCGGCGCAGCTGAAGAAGCTCGAGCAGTACCTCGGCGTGC
>JAKAPV010000025.1 GCA_021806845.1 Bacillota bacterium
ATGGGCGTCGTGCCGCCCCGGCCGGGGTATCTCGAGGGCTTGCGCCGGGCGACCGCCGCGGCGGGGGCGCTGCTGATCTTCGACGAGGTGATCACCGGGTTTCGCGTCGGCATCGGCGGCGCGCAGGCTGCCTTCTCGATCGACCCCGACCTGACGTGCCTTGGCAAGGTGATCGGCGGCGGGCTGCCGGTCGGCGCATACGGCGGCAGGCGCGAGATCATGGAGCGCATCGCCCCGCAGGGCGACGTCTACCAGGCAGGCACGCTCTCCGGAAGCCCGCTCGCGATGGCCGCGGGCCTTGCGCAGCTTCGGGTGCTGCAGGAGACCAAGGGCGCCTTCGAGCGGCTCTCTGCCGTCGCCGAAGCGATCGGGGACGCGATGCGGCAAGCGGCGGCCGCCGCCGGCGTCACCGCGACGGTGCAGGTCTCGAAGGGCCTGCTCACATGCTTTTTCGCGGAAGGCCCGATCGAGAACCAGGAGGACGCTGCGCGCACCGACGCAAGGCGGTACCGGGCGTTCTGGCAGGCCATGGCGTCGCGCGGGGTGCTCTTCGCGCCCGCGGCGAACGAAGCGGCCTTCCCGTCCTTGGCGCTCACCGACGCGCATGTGCAAGAGATCGCCGCAGCGCTGCCGCAGGCCATGCGGGCGGCGCGCGCGGCAGGCTAGCGCAAGGGCCGACGGGGACCATAAAAGCGGGCATGGTCACGTGCCCGCTTGCGGCATATACCCTATAGGGGTATGGTTTGACTGGGAGGCGTTTTTCGCAATGAGCAGACTTATGCTTTCGATCGACGGCATGACGTGCCAGCACTGCAGGATGACGGTGGAGCGCGCGCTCCTCGGCGTCGACGGCGTGCAAAACGCACAGGTTTCGCTCGAGGACGCGCGCGCCGAGGTGGAGTTCGACCCCAGCCGCGCCACGGTGGAGGCGCTCGTCGAAGCGGTGGACGAAGAGGGCTACCAGGCGCACGCCCTCTAGCTGCGGAGGCGATTCCATGGCGGATATGCAGACGGCTGAACCAGCGGCTCCGCAAGCGGAGCGCGAGTGGGAGCTCGAGGTGCAGGGCATGACCTGCGCCTCTTGCGTGCGGCATGTGGAAAAGGGCCTGAAATCGGTCCCCGGCGTCCATATCGCGAACGTCAACCTGGCGAGCGAGTCGGCGCTGGTGCACGCGGAGCCCGGCGTGCGCGGCCAGGACCTCGTGGCCGCCGTGCGCGCGCGCGGCTATGACGTCGTGCTCGGGGAGGCGCGACTGCGCAGCCCCGACGGCTTCGACAGCGTCACCGCGCAGAGCCTGGAGCGGCTCCTGCTCGAGGAGCCGGGCGTCGTAGAGGCGCACGCGAACCCCGCTGCGAGCGAGGTGCTGGTGCGCTTTCTCTCGGCGACGAGCGCGACAGAGCTCCAGCAGGCGCTGCGCCGCCGCGGCTTCACCCTGCAGGCGACGGAGATCGGCGATGCGGCCCGCACGCGCGAAGGGCGGGCGCTCCTTTGGCGCCTCGTGATCTCGGCGGTGTTCGCGGCGCCGCTGCTCCTCGCTATGATCCTCTCGGGCATCGGCCGTCCGGTGCCGCTCCTCATGAACGGCTACCTGCAGCTCGGCCTCGCGACGGTCGTGCAGGTCTACGGCGGGCTGCCGTTCTACCGCGGCGCGGTGCAGAACCTCTTGCACGGCACCGCGAATATGGACGTACTCGTCGCGCTCGGAACGACCGTCGCCTACGTCGACAGTGCCGTGGAGCTCGCGGTGCGGGGCGGCGCCACATACTTCGAAGTGTCCGCCGTGCTGATCGCGGTGATCTTGGTCGGCCGCTACCTGGAGGCGAGGGTGAAGGGCAGGGCGGCCTCGGCGATCGCCGCGCTCGCTTCGCTGCAGGCGAAGAGCGCCCTGCGCGTGGTCCCGGGCGGAGGGACCGAGGAGGTGCCGACCGAGGCACTCGCCCCGGGCGACCTCGTGCTGGTGCGCCCCGGCGAGCGGGTGCCGGTCGACGGCACGATCCGCGAAGGCGAGAGCGAGATCGACGAGTCGATGCTGACGGGCGAGAGCATGCCCGTGCCGAAGAAGGCTGGCGACTCGGTGATCGGCGCGACCGTGAACCGCTCGGGCCGCCTCGTCGTCGAGGCGACGCGCATCGGGCGGGACTCGGCGCTCGCGCAGGTCATGCGCGCCGTGAACGAGGCGCAGGGCTCGAAGGCCCCTGTGCAGCGGCTGGCGGACAGCATCGCGAACGTTTTTGTGCCGGTCGTGCTGGGGCTGGCGCTGCTTACGCTCATCCTCTGGGTACTCCTTGGCGGCAACGTGCAGGTCGGCATCATCGCGGCGGTGGCGGTCCTCGTGATCGCCTGCCCGTGCGCCCTTGGCCTCGCGACGCCCGCGGCCATCATGGTCGGGACGGGCAAAGGGGCCGAATCCGGCATCCTGATCCGCAGCGCGGAGGCGCTCGAGGCGGCGCACCGCATCGACACCGTCGTCTTCGACAAGACGGGCACGCTGACGCTCGGGCGGCCGGCGCTCGTCGAGATCGTCGCCGCGTCGCAGGCGATCGCGCAGGAGAGCTTGCGCATCGCGGCGGCACTCGAGGCGAACTCCTCGCATCCGCTCGCCACCGCGGTCACGGCCTCGTACGAGGCACTGCCGCCGGAAGTCGAAGGATTCCGCGAACTGCCGGGGCGCGGCGTGCAGGGAGCGGTGGAAGGGCGAGCGGCGTTGCTCGGCAGCCCACGCCTCCTGGAGGAACAGGGCATCACGCTACCCGCGCTCTCGACCGCGATCGAGCGCATGCGGGCAAGCGGTGCGACCGTGCTCGCACTGGCGGTCGACGGGAAGCCGGCCGCCGCCTTCGCGGTGCGCGACGTGCTGCGGCCCACGGCGGCTGATGCGGTCGCCCGGCTGCGTGCGCGCGGCGTGCGCGTCGTGCTCCTGACCGGCGACAGCCGGGAGACTGCGGAGGTGATCGCGCGCGAGGCGGGCATCGACGAGGTGATCGCGGAGGTGCTGCCAGTCGGCAAGGCCAAGGCGATCCAGGCGCTGCGCGAGGAGGGGCGGCGAGTCGCGATGGTTGGCGACGGCGTGAATGACGCGCCCGCCTTGGCGCAGGCGGAGGTCGGGATCGCCATGGGCTCAGGGGCCGACGTCTCGCGGGAGGCCGCGGGGATCGTCCTCTTGAGCCGCGACCTGCGCGGCGTCGGGGCCGCGCTCGAGCTCAGCCGCAAGACGATGGGGAAGATCCGCCAGAATCTCTTTTGGGCCCTTTTCTACAACGCGCTGGGCATCCCGCTCGCGGCGCTCGGACTGCTGACGCCGGTGATCGCGGGAACGGCGATGGCGCTCAGCTCCATCTCGGTGCTGAGCAACTCCCTGCTGCTCCGCAGAATACAGCTGCGGACGCAGGCGCACTGAAGTACCTGATCGGGACTTGCGGTGGCATCAGGCACTCCTATGTGTGCCGCCCGACCGTGGCTTCGATCGACTGGGATGGGGGGATTCCACGCGTGGCCGGCTCGAGAGAGGCGCGCGTCCGGGCGACCGCCGTCAGTCGCACCTGCACTTATCAGGGCGCGCGCCGGGCCCGGGCGGGATGACTCTCCTGAGGCTGTCGGCTCTATTGGGGTTCGGATTCCGCTTCCGGGGGTGAAGGCTGCTGCGCATCCACGGTATTGTCGCCGTGACTCGGAGCGTCGGCCAGCAGATGGGTCATTCTTCGAAGTAGCGCGGCCTTTGCGTCAGAGTCCATCCCTTCGCTGAGTTTCGGCAGGCAGACCCCCATCATGTCCTGCATGAAGCGAATGCGGTCGTCGACCGTCATTCCCTCGAACATGTGAGTCATCATGTCCTGCATCATGCCCTGCATCTGCTCTTGCGGCATCCGGCCCGCCATCTTCTCCATCATTCGGCCCATCATGTCGCTCATCACTGCATCCTCCTCAGCGAAGATCGCGCAGTATCTGCTGGTAGGTTTCCTTGTCGATCTCGCCTGCCGCATAACGCCGGCGCGCGACGGCGATGGAGTCGTCGGCAGAGCGGGCGTGACAGAAGCCCCCGCTGGCGAAGCGCGCGAATGTCATCACGAGAACCCCCATGATCAGCAGCCCGAAGATCGGGAAGAGGAACCAGCCGCCAAAGAATGGTGCGAACGGCACCTGTACCCCTCCTTCTATAGTGTTTGCCGCCGTTCGATCCAGGAACGAAAGAGTGTGACGATCTTCCAGACCGTCTGGTCGGCAATTCAGTAATAGACGAACCCCCCGCGCCGCTCTGCCCGTGCCAGTCCCTGCTCCTTCAGAAGACGGAGATGATGCGACACGAGCGGCTGCGGGAGGGCGAGCGCGGCAACGATCGCGTGAACTGGCTGGCATTCGTCGCGCAGAGTTGCCAGGACCCGCAGGCGGACAGGGTGCCCCAAGATGCGGAAGCCCTCAGCGGCAGCTTCAAACATGTCGTTGGTCATGTATATATCTATATATCTTCATATTCTGTCCGTCAATCACCCATTAAATGGAGGAGGTAATCCATGCCGAACGTTGCGCCACCTGGGACCCACAGCCTGACGGCGGGTCAGCATGAGCAGATCGGGCCTGGGGCGAGAGGCGCCCGCCCTCAAGCCCGACTCGCGTTCACAATGGGTCTTGGTTGTCGGGGTGCAGCCGGATACGCTCCTCGATCTCAGCGATCTGATCCTCCAGGTCTGCCTTTTGCGTCTCCAGATGCCGCTTGGCGCGGCGCAGCGCGATAATGCTTGCGTCCTCTTGCGGCCGGTCGGCTTCGGGCCAGCCAGACCGCGGTCCTCCATGGTGATGACCATGGGTTTGCGGGCCACAGCCGCAGCGTTCCATCATCATCTGCATCATCGGGATCTCACCATCCTTGTGAACGGTCGGGTCAGACGCTGAACTCACCTCGGCTGCAGAGTAGATCTGACGCTCCAGAGCGACCAGATCCTCCCACGTCATTACCGCCCCGGGTACTGCCGAGCCGGTTTCGACCAAGTAGCGAGCCGACAACCCGAGGTATTGTGCCGCCATTTCCAGCGTGACTGGTATGGTCGGGTCCCATCGCGGTTCTTCTGCCAGGAACCGCCCCGTCCGTCTGGCCACCGCCTGCAGATCGGAGTACCGGAAGCGCCGGTGCGACACGCGGCCCCGCCCGACGCGATAGGTCGGCAACCAACCCTGGAGCGAGTACCAGCGCATCGTCGCAGGGGACACACGCAACAGAGCAGCCGCTTCCTGCACCCGAAGGTAACGACCGGTCACCTCCTCACCTCAAGCTCGATGTTACTAGAGGAATAACTTATAGTCAAACTGAAACAAGGCGCATCAGAACCAGGTGCGCCACCAGTTCTTCTCGAAGGCGACCTTGGCGACATGCCAGTGACGACCAGGGCGGAACATCTTCACTTCCGGCACAGGCTCCGCGTAGAAGTTTCCGCGCGCGAAACCAGCGACGCCGGAGCCCATCTCGATGAAGCATTCGCCGTTGCCTGAGAAGCGCCCCTCGTCGTCCCTGCCGGTCCACCTTGCCGCGATCGTCCTCGCAACAGCCTCCGCCTGCGCGTGCGCGAAAACTCCCGCCTTCGGGAGAGGTTTCCCCATCGCGAGCATCACACCGGTGACATCGCCGATGGCAAAGACGTTCTCGAAGCGCGTCTCGCAGGACTCGCGGTCGATCGCAACCCAACCTCCGGGCGCAGTGAGTCCGGCCTCCTGCACGACGGCAGGCGGCACATGCGGCGGGACGACGGCCAGCACGTCATAGGACGCTTCGTCGCCACCCTCAAACTGCAGGCGCCTGTGTGCGACATCCACCCGCGAGACGTGGCGGCTCGGGTGGTAGGCGATGCCGCGTTCGGCCACGAGGTCCTTTACTCCCTGTGAAACCGCAGGTCCCGCCACCCCCATGGGTGCAGGCTCCGCGGCCCAGACTGCCACCTCCACCCGGCCGCGCACGCCGCGCTTCCGGAGCAGGTGGTCGATCAGCATGGCTCCTTCGTAGGGGGCCGCCGGGCACTTGAAAGGTACGCCCGCGATCAGGACGACGACGCGTCCCTCATGCAGGGTCTGAAGGGCCTCGTAGAGACGCGTGGCTCCCTCCACCGTGTAGAAGTTGTGTCCGGCCTCGGCGAGTCCGGGAATCCGCTCCGGCGCGAGTTCCGCCCCGAGAGCGACGACAAGGGCGTCCCCCTGCAGCACTTCATCCCCGATGTAGACGGTGCGGGTGGCCGGATCGAGCCTCGTCACCTCTCCTTTGAGAACGTCGATCCCCTTCTGTCGCAGATCTGCGAGGTCGCGCTGAACGTCCTGGACCTTTCGCGTGCCGGTCATCAGCCAGAGAAGGGACGGCCAGAACACATGCCGTCCAGAGCGCTCGATCAGAATGATGCGGTCTTCCTTCGGCAACATGCGCCGCAGGGTGCTGGCCGTGACGACACCACCGACTCCCCCGCCCAGCACGACGGCCGTCTTCCCGGACATGAACGCGCCCCCCTCAGCTCCGTCAAACTCTTTAGTAGACGATCACCTTGTCCGCCCAGAGCGTCCACTCCGTCAGCTCTTCCATCGAGCTCCGGTGCACGCCCTCGATCATCTCGGATTCGACGAGACCTCTGGCGTCGAGGCAGGTGCCGCAGGCGCCGATCTCGGCCCCGCGGCGGACAGCCGCGCCCAGCATGCGTTCCAGGTGATAGTAGCCGCTCGGGACCTTCTGCCCTTGTTTGCCGGAGAGCGTCGCGTCCGCCATCAGGAAGACGCGCACCTTCACCTCGTCGCGCGAGCTGAGGGCGATCGCGTGGCGCATGCCGTTGTAGGTGCGTTCGGTTCCGTAGGGCGGGTCATTCAAGATGAGCAGCACATTCATTGCGATCAGAATCCACCTTTCGTCGGCTCAGTTGCGGTGGCAGCAGTCGAGGGCGGACCGGCTACGAATGGGTCACGACGAACACTCCGTACATCCCTCGCTGCGCATGCCCCGGCACCGGGCAGAGGTAGGTATACCGGCCGCTCGCGCTGGACTGGAAGACAATCGTCTCGCTCGGCATCCCTGCGCCGGAAGACTCCCCGAGCGGCGGCGCAAAGGATCCGGAGAAAGCCGGCGGCGTGCCCATCATGGCCATGTAACGGAAGGGTGGGGCCACGGGCGTCAGCAGCCACCCGTGGCTCGTGTCGTTGTCGGCGTTGATCAGATCCACGCGCACCTGGGCGCCCTGCGGCACGATGATCGTGGGATCGGTCAGGCCGGCCACGCGAAACGTCATGTCCTTTCCCCAAGGCGGGCTCGCGAGGAGGGTCAGCTGCACCTCGTTCGTCCGAAACACAAGTTGGTTCGTGGCACGATCGGCGGTCGCCCCGGTCGGCACCGCATTGCCGAGGGCTATTGCCTGGGAGCGGGTAACCCGCGGAACTTGCGCCCCCGAGAGGAACGCCCCCATCATTCGGCCCATCCCGTCGGGCCCGGTGAACGGGCCTCCAGTTCGCCATTCCGTACCGCCTGGCATAAACGGGAGCTGCCATGCTGTCGCGAAGGCAAGACCGGCAACTCCCACCAGGATCATGGCCAATCCCAGCCATGCGCGATGACGCATCCTGTCCACCCCCTTTCGCAGGATCGCCTCATGGTGCCCAAACTCGGCGCTCATGCCTCGGACTTTCCAGATTGCGAGCGCAACTCGCGAACCCCTCGGATAAGGTGCCGCGCAGCCTCGTCCACCTCGGCCTCTGCGGTGTAGCGCCCAAGGCTGATCCGGACGGCACCCAGCGCGGTATCCTGGGCCAATCCCATCTGCACGAGCACTGGGGACGGAGCTGTGCTTCCCGCGTGACACGCGGAGCCCGTGGAGAAGGCGACCTCTGGCACCTCGTTCAGCAGGTCGCTCCCCATCACCCAGTGGAAGCTCAGGTTGAGCGTGTTGGGAAGCCGCGCATCGGGATGCCCGTTGAGGTGGACCCCGTCGAGTTCCCCGGCGAGAATCCCGTGCAGGCGGTCGCGGAGCCAGCGCTCCCGCTGCCCTTCCTTGTGCACGAGGTCGGCTGCAACCTCGCACGCTTCTCCGAGGGCCACCATGTAGGGAACGTTCTCCGTGCCGCCCCGCAGCCCACGCTCCTGGCCGCCGCCGAGGATGATCGGCTGGAGTTCGATGCCCCCTCGCACGTAGAGGGCGCCGATCCCCTTCGGGGCATAGACCTTATGGCCCGCGATCGTGAGGAGATCGACGCCCAGGGCCCCAACCCGCGTAGGGATCTTCCCGACCGACTGGGATGCGTCGGTGTGAAACGGGACTCCCGCCTCGCGCGCGATGCTCCCGATCTCCGCGATCGGCTGGATCGTGCCCGTCTCGTTGTTGGCGTGCATGACACTGATGAGCAGCGTGTCGGGACGGATCGCGCGCCTTACGTCGTCTGGGCTCACGCGACCGTGCCGGTCGGTCGCGACATAGGTCACGTCGAACCCGTGCTGCTCCGAAAGATAGCGGCAGGTGTTGAGCACGGCCGGATGCTCGATGGTCGACGTGACGATGTGCCGCCCACGCGCACGGCCTGCGAAGGCGATCCCTTGGATCGCAAGGTTGTCGCTCTCGCTGCCGCCGCTCGTGAACAGGACCTCCGCCGGTTCGCATCCGAGCAGGTCCGCGACCTGCCGGCGGGCACGCTCCACCGCAGCCCAGGCGGAGCGGCCAAACATATGCGTGCTGGAGGGATTGCCGAACTGGTCCCCGAGGTACGGCAGCATCGCCGCCCGCACGCGTGGATCGACCGGGGTCGTCGCGTTGTAGTCGAGGTAGATGGGCATCTCCATGCTGACACCTCCGCTGCGATCGAGTATTGCGATCCCGCAGGTTATGGCGTTCGTATCTGGATACGCCCCACATCGCCCGGCTCCAGGCGGCCGATCTCGGCCCACGCGAGGCAGCCTTCCTCTTGCAGCGCGACCGCGAGTGCCTCTCTCCTCTCCTCGGCGACAGCGATCAAGAGCCCGCCAGAGGTCTGCGCGTCCGAAAGCAGGACCCGGTCCTCGAGCGCCAGCTCGTCGGGCCAGTCCACCCGTCTTTGGAGGTGGCGCAGGTTGTTCTGCGTGCCGGTCGAGATGGCGCGCGCCGCAAAATGCCGCGCGGCCGAGAGGATCGGGACCGCCGGCAAGCGTACGCTCGCGCTCAGTCCGCTCTTCGTCGCCATCTCGTGCAGATGGCCGAGGAGGCCGAATCCGGTGACGTCGGTGCACGCGTGCACGCCGACCCGCTCCATCGCGCGGGCAGCACCCCGGTTGAGCTGCAGCATCACGGGCAGCACCAGAGCTTCGAGGTCCGCGCTTGCAAGGTGCTGATCGAGCGCCGTCGTAAGAACGCCCACCCCCAGGGGCTTCGTCAGGAACAGCACGTCCCCAGGCTTTCCGCCGGATTTGCGGACGAGGCGATCTGGGTGAACGAATCCGGTGACGACCATTCCGTACTTCGGGCCTGGATCGTCGATCGTATGGCCGCCCGCGATCTCGACCCCGGCCTCGCGAGCCTTGTCCGCGCCCCCGCGCAGGATCTCGGACAGATACCCGAGCGGCAGGCTGCGCACGGGGAAGCCGACGAGGTTGAGGGCGAAGGACGGCTTCGCCCCCACCGCGTAGATGTCGCTCAGCGCGTTTGCTGCGGCCACCTGACCGAAGAGATAGGGATCATTGAGCACCGGCGTGATGTAGTCGACCGTCTGTACTAGGGCAACATCATCCGACAGCTTGCGGGCGGCGACGTCGTCGCCGATGCTCGCAAGCCACGCGGGGTCCTTGGGCGGGGAGAGGTGGCGCAGAACCTGCGCCAGGTCGTGTGGCCCGACCTTGCAGGCTCAGCCCGAACCGGGTGAGTAGGATGTCAGTCGAATCTCGGGCGGGACTCCCACAGAGCGCACCCCCAGTGTTGGTTGGAGAGAGTGTACCCCAGGCGGTGTTATGATGGCGGTGCAACTATCGCATTGCATCATTGCGCAGACTGCATAGGTACGTAACCTTTGAGGGGGCGCCAGATGGATCTCTACCAACTCAGGACCTTTGTGGCGGCGGCGGATGCCCGCAGTTTTTCAAGGGCCGCACGCAGCCTGTCGCTGAGCCAGTCTGCCGTGTCCAGGCAGATTGAGGCTCTGGAGGAGTCCTTCGGCCTGGCGCTCTTCACGCGCGGCGGCCGTTCGGCCGAACTGACGGAAGCGGGAGAGCGCCTCCTCGCTTATGCCCAGAACATTCTCCGGCAGGCGAGCGAGGCGCAGGAGGCGCTACGGGAGCTGCGCGAGCTGGAAGCCGGAGAACTCGTCGTGGGTGCCACGACGACGCCCGCACGGTATCTCGTGGCGCCGGCCATGGTGCATTTCGCGGACCAGCATCCAAAAGTCACGCTGCGGCTGGTCGTCGGTCGCGCGGATGAGCTCGCGAATGCGCTCTTCGAGGGCAGCGTGCATCTTGCTCTGATCAGCGGACCGGTTGTGCGTCCAAGCCTCTTCCTGGAGCCCTGTATGGGCGATCGACTGGTGCTCATCGCTCCGCGAGACCACCCCCTTGTGGGCCGCGAAGGCGTCGAACCCCGGGACCTCTTCGGCGAACGGCTGATCGTGGCTCCGGAAGGCGGGTGTGAACGCGCTGCGGTCGACGAGTTCATCGAGTCGCACGGTCTCCATCAGGGACTCAGGATGTGGGAACTCGACGATACGGAGACGATCAAGCAGGCGGTGGGTGCCGGTGGCGGGATCGCCTTTATCTCCGAACTCGCAGCACAGGTGGAAGAATGCGGTGCCCTGATCGCGCCGATCAAGGGGCCGAACTTGGCCATCCAACGTCAGTTCTTTCTCGCATACAGCAAGACGCACCGCCAGTCGCCCGCGGCACTTTCATTCGCTGCGCTCGTGCGAAAGCTCCGGACCCGCTCCGAAGTACAAATGCTCCGATCCTGAGTACGGCTGACGATAAAGGGTCGTCTGCAGGAAGGGTCTGCACGCACTCCTGCTGCTGTGCCACCGCCGATCGATCAGAAGGTCATTTCGACTCGCCTTACATCTTGCCCCGATCGGAATTCCCGCCTAAGTCGGGGTTCGCCTGGACGAGCGATGCGATCGAGGCAGAGCGTCACATCAGAGTTGCTTTGAACCCGCCTTTAGAGCACCCCATACCGTCCAACGCCAATGTCACGAAACACCGGGCCCGACGATCTGTGCTCGATGAAGCCAGCACGCCTGGTCTGTCCTGGGAGGCAGTGCCGGTCCCTGTCAGCGTACCGGCCCCGCCGCGTACCGCAGGTTCGCGACGAGGGTCTGAGATGCGTCCCAGCTGGCGAACGGCTCGGGCACCGGATGGCCCGCCGCCCATTCCGGAAGTTCGTAGTAGTAGCGTTCGGCGAGCAGCACGTCTTCGCGCGACCCGACCGGACCGTGGCCGCTCACCACGACATCCGCCTCAAGGTCGGCGATCGGCCGCATCACGGCGGGCCAGTCCTGCGGCGTGCCGTGGCGCACGGCCGGGTGGTAGCCGATCTGCACGATGTCGCCGCAGAAGAGCACGCGCGCTTCCGGCAGGAAGACGACGCTGTCGCTCTCGGTGTGCACGCCGCCGAACGAGAGTACCTGCGCCTGCCGCCCGCTCCCGTGGATGGTCAACTCATCGCCGATCGCCATGTTCGGGTAGAGCGGCGCCAGGCGATCGACATCCTGCAGGAGCGCCCGGTGTTCGCTGACGACCGCGAGGCGCTGCAGCCGCTCGTGGGAGTCATCCTGCTCCCTGGCCTCCGCCTCGAGGCTCGCGACGTACTCGCCGCCGTCGGCGCGCACGGCGGCGACGTACTCCGGCACGCGTCTTTGGATGCTCTGCGCCGTGACCCCGGTGGCGACGACAGTGGCGCCCGAGAAGGCCTGCGCGCCGAGGACGTGGTCATAGTCCCGGTGGGTGAGGACGAGCCAGCGCACGGATTTTTTGGTCAGGCGCTCCGCCGCCTCGCGCAGCGCGGCGCCCGCGGCCGGAGTGTACATGGCGTCGATGACGAGCGCGGAGTCGCCGAGGTGCACGATGCCCGCGTTCGACCAGGCGCCGGAACCGGGCTTCGCGAGCGCCGCCCAGATGCCGTCGCCGATTTCCTGGATGCGAAAATACGGGCTTTCATTGCCTGGCACGCAGAACACCTCCGTGCGAGCGCGGGGGAGTGGCCGCCGCTCGAGACGTTCGCCCCTCGGATAGGCGTTCCTGCATCTGCCGGAATGCGCCGTTCTGTGCTTTGCGACGATTTAACGGACGCATGCCAGGATCGTCCCTATGCTCTCGCGAACTCAGGCGCGGGAGGCGATCTCGTCGATGTGGGTGATCGCGCACCGGGGGTTCTCCGGTCGGCATCCGGAGAATACGCTGCGCTCGTTCCGCGCCGCGGCGGAGCTCGGGGTGGACATGGTCGAATGCGACGTGCACGCGAGCGCCGACGGCAAGCTCGCGGTGATCCACGACGCCACGCTCGACCGGACGACCAGCGGCACGGGCCCTGTGGCGCAGCGCACGATGGCGGAGCTGAGGGCGCTCGACGCGGGCGAGGGAGAACGGATCCCCACGCTCGAGGAACTGCTCGAGGCGGTCGATATCCCGGTCGTCGTCGAAGTGAAGGCGCCAGGGGCGCTGCAGCCGCTGCTCGCCCTCTACGCGCAGGACGCGCGGCTTAAGGAGCGGCTCTGGCCGATCTCCTTCGCGCACCCGCTGATCAAGGAGCTGACGCAGAGGATGCCGGATCTCGTCGCGGGCGTGCTCTACGCCGGCATTCCCGTGGAACCCTGGACGCTCGCGCAGGCGGCGGGGGCCAAAATCCTGCTGCCGGCCCTCGAGACGGCGACCCGCGAGGAGGTGCAAGCAGCACACAGCCATGGACTCTATTACTCCGTGTGGACCGCGGATACCGAGGAGGAGCTGCGCTACGCGCAGGAAATCGGGGTGGACGGCATCGCGACGAACTTTCCCGACCGTCTGATCGGAGGGTAGTGCATGGAAAAGGCGAAACGGCGCTACGTCTGGGCACTCGGCATGGCGGGGCTCGGACGCAACGTCGGCTGGGGCATGAACAAGGTGTTTACGGCGGCTCTGCTTGGCAGCCTCCAGGCGTCCACCGGCCTGATCGGTGCCGTGCTGGGCGTGGAGGGCCTCTTCGGACTCATCCTGAACCCGCTCTCGGGGTATTTTTCCGACCGCTTCGGCACGAGACTGGGGCGCCGGCGGCCATACCTCTTCGTCGCCTTCCCCGGCGCCGCCATCACGCTCATGCTGATGTACCTGACACGCAGCCTGGGCGTCGCGATCACCGCCATCGTGCTCTTCTATTTCTTCCAGCAGCTGAGCCCGACGCCGTACCAGGCGATGATGCCGGACAGCATCGACGAGCACTCGTACGGCGAGGCGTCGGGCATCTTGAACCTCCTGTGGTCGGTCGGCAACCTGATCGCGTTCCTGATCATCCCGGTCGTGTTCCTGTACGTGGGCCACATCGCGGGCTTCGGCCTCGGGGCGCTCCTGCTGCTCGCAGGCGGGCTGTGGACCGCGTTCGCAGCGAAGGAGAAGCCGCAGGCGGCGAAGGGGCCTTCGGAGCGCCTGGACTTCGGGCCGCTCGTCACCGGACCGCTGCTCAAGTACTACGTCGCGCAGGGGCTCTGGTGGCTCGGCTTCGAGGCGATCGCGAGCTTCTTCACGCCGTACATGATCCACGTGCTGCACGGCAGCCAGCTCGATTCCGGGCTCGGCATGGCGATCTTCACCATCCCAGCCATCCTGGTCGCGCTCTGGTTCGGAAAACTCTACCAGCGCCACGACCCCAGGCTTCTGCTCTCGCTGACGCTTGCGCTCTTCGCCCTCTCCGCCATCAACGGCCTTTGGCTGAACTCCGTCACCGAGGCCTTCCTCCTGCTGTTCGTCGCCGGCATCGCGTGGGGCGGCATCCAGGTGACTTCGTATCCGCTCGCGGCCGACATGCTCCGCCAGGCGCTCTTGCAGCGTGGATTGTCGGAAGAGTCGGCGCAGCGCGAGGGCGCCCTCCTGCATGGCGCCCTCTACGGCGGCGCGAACCTCGTGCAGTCGGTCGGCCTCATGGTGGCGGCGCCTCTGGCCGGCTTCGTGATCCACGCGGCGCACGGGCAATACCAGACGATGTTCATCGTCTGCGTCGCTTCGCTCATCGCGGCGCTCGGACTCGTGCTTTTGTTCGGGCGCGTCGAAGTGGCGGCGCCGGCGCAGCATCTCACGACACCGTAAAAAGCTGACAAACGCCGTTAACCCTTTCGTAATATTCGGCCGTTATTCTTTGGCCGCAATCGAAAGGGAGGGTTACGTTTGCAGCTTTCCATCCGCCGCGCTGCAGTCGGGATCGCGCTCGTGTCGACCCTCGGATTTGCGCTTGCCGGGTGCGGTTCGACGCCGTCCACCTCGTCCACGAGCAATGGCCCCATCGCTCTGCAGGAGACCGGTTCCACGCTGCTGTACCCGCTCTTCAACATCTGGGTCCCCGTCTACACGAAGTCGCACAAGAACGTGACCATCACCACCCAGGGCAGCGGCTCGGGCACGGGCATCACGGACGCGGGCAACGGAACCGTCCAGATCGGCGCCTCTGACGCGTACCTCGCGCCGGGCTCGCCGGCCGGCCTGCTGAACATCCCGCTCGCCATCTCCGCGCAGCAGATCATGTACAACGTGACGGGCCTCAACAGCCAGCACCTCAATCTCTCGGGCAAGGTGCTCGCAGAGATGTACACCGGCAAGATCACGAACTGGAACGACCCCCAGATCGCCGCGCTGAACCCCGGCGTCCAGCTGCCGAACCTCAAGGTGGTCCCGATCCACCGCGCTGACGGCTCGGGCGACACCTTCCTCTTCAGCCAGTACCTCTCGTTCTCGAGCCCGGCCATCTGGGGCGCCTCGAACTTCGCGACCAGCGTCAGCTGGCCGTCCGTTCAGGGCTCGCTGAGCGCCACCGGCAACGGCGGCATGGTCGACACCCTCGCGCAGATCCCGGGCGGCGTCGCCTACATCGGCATCTCGTATCTGAACAAGGCTACGCAGAAGGGCCTCGGCTACGCGGCCATCCAGAACAAGGCGGGCAACTTCGTCCTGCCGACCCAGGCGAACATCCTCGCCGAGGCGCAGGGGAAGGTGTCCCAGACCCCGAAGAACGAGGCTATCTCCCTGATCTACGGCGACGGTGCCAACGCGTACCCGATCATCAACTACGAGTACGCGATCGTCAGCGACAAGCAGTCCTCGACCCAGATCGCGGCCGCGATCCGGACCTTCCTCGACTGGGCGGTCACCAGCGGCAACGCGCAGAACTACCTGCAGCAGGTGCACTTCCTGCCGCTCCCGTCGGCGGTCGCGAAGCTCAGCCAGGACCAGATCGCGGAGATCAAGTAGCACCCGGAACTTCACCTGAGGGGTGATCGCGACGTCCGGCAGAGAGCATCATCTTGCCGAACGCGTGCGCAAGGGAGCCGCCGGCGACCATGCCGGCGGCGCCCTTGGCGCGTTGCGGGGGTCGGGGCGCCTGCGATTGGGAGACATGCTCCTGAAGGTCATCACGGGGGCGATCGCCGCAGGCGCGATCGGCGCCATGCTCCTGATCCTCGTCTTCCTCCTGCGGGACTCCTGGCCGTCCATCATGTACAACGGCTGGCACTTCGTCACGACCATCACCTGGAATATCGGCAACCTGTACAGCGGGGGAGTGACGCACCGCAACGGCGCGACCGCGGCCCTCGGCGCCGCCTTCGGCATCCTGCCGTTCATCGAGGGGACCGTGCTCTCCTCGCTGATCGCGGTCGTGCTGGCGATTCCTCTCGCGGTGGCGCTCGCGCTGCTTCTGGTGGAATACCTGCCGACGCGGATCGGAGAAACCCTTTCGTTCATCGTGGAGATGCTCGCGGGCATCCCTTCCGTCGTGCTCGGCCTGTGGGGCCTCGCGGTGCTGATCCCGTGGATCGGCCACAGCTTCGGACCATTCCTCCTGCGCTGGCTCGGCTGGATCCCCTTCTTCAGGGGCCCGGTCGGCTCCGGGCAGGGACTGCTCGCATCGGGCCTGATCCTCGCGGTGATGATCATCCCGATCATCGCGGCCTCGACGCGCGATGTGCTGCGCCAGACGCCGCGCGAAACGAAGGACGGGGCGCTGGCGCTCGGGCTCACGAAGTGGGAAGTGATCCGCGCCGTCTCGCTGCCCTGGGCCTCGAGCGGCATCTTCGGCGCCGTCGTCCTCGGACTCGGGCGCGCGCTCGGAGAGACGATGGCGGTCCTGATGGTCTCGGGCAGCGCGGCCAACTACCTGCCGCAGAACATCTACAGCCCGATCGGCACGATGGCCGCGACGATCGTCTCCCAGCTCGACTCGGCGATGACCGACCCGACCGGCATGGCGGTCCACGCCCTCGCGGAAGTGGCGCTCGTCCTCTTCATCATCTCCGTGATCGTGAACGTGCCGGCGCGCCTGCTGCTGTCCGCCGCGGCGCGCAGGGGAGGTCCTGAGACACAATGACGTGGCGCTATATCAAGGACCGCCTGATGCTCGTCATCGCCTCCGTGCTCGGCCTCCTACTGCTCATCCCGATCGTCGGCATGGTCTGGCTCGTCCTCTCGAAGGCCATGCCCGCCCTCAACCTCCAGATGCTGACGCAGGTGACGCAAGGCACCGGCGGCGGTCTCGCGAACGCGATCGTCGGCACCTTCTACGTCGTCGGCCTCGGCCTGCTGATCGCGGCCCCGCTCGGGATCGCCGCCGGCGTCTTCCTCGGCGAGATCGCGCCCTCGAGCCGCTTCTCGGCTGTCGTCCGCTTCACGACGGACGTGCTGGCGGGAGTGCCGTCGATCGTGATCGGCTACTTCGGCTACGTGACGATGGTGCTCGGCCTCGGCTGGGGCTTCTCGACGCTCGCGGGAGCCATCGCGCTGGCGCTCATAGGCATCCCGTACGTCGTGCGCTCAACGGAGATCGCGCTCTCGAAGGTGCCGCGCGGCATGCGGGAGGCGTCGATGGCGCTCGGGGCGCCGCTGACGACGACCGTCTGGCGCGTCTCCCTGCGCTCCGCGGCGCCCGGCGTGCTCACCGGCGTGCTGCTCGCCCTGTCGCTCGCGCTTGGAGAGACCGCCCCGCTCCTCTACACCGCCGGCTGGTCGAGCTACATGCCGAAGCTCGCGCTGATCCACTCGCCGATCGGCTACCTCACATATGCCGTCTGGACATTCATCAATGAACCGTTCGCCTCCGCGAACAACCTCGCGTACGCTGCCGGCTTCCTGCTGCTCGTCTTCATCGCCCTCGTAAACATCATCGCGCGGCGGATCATCAAGCGGACGACCGCCCACGGCTAGGGGCGCGCCGCAGGGCCCGGGCTGCTCTGGCAGCCTGGGCCCTCCGTCACATTACATCCGTAGGCGACGGCATAGCCATACCGAGCTTCGTAGTACCGCCGGTTGTCACGCCGGAAATCTTGTCAAAGAGATCGATTATGGATCGACGGGCCGGCACGTACGGAGCGGTCTCAGGCAGGCTCGGGTGAGCGCCGCACACCAGAACGCCTGTCCCAAGTGCCAAACGAGTGGGTTCTTTCTCGTCTACATTAGTGGAAACGTCGAGATGGTTTGCCGCAGTGCGGGAGGGTCAAGGTAAGATTGTACGGATTTTCAGGATAAGCATAGCGGGATACATGGGCATGTTTGTCAATAACTGAGCCAATCAGCACATATGATGATGATCTCATGTTACTCGTTTAGGTCGGCCATGAACTCATTTCGAACTGTCGCATTCCGAAGTATAGAAAAGTGGTTCTCTTGTTTGCGTATTAGGCGAGAGCGAAAAACGATCTCTTCCGGAGGGACACCTGGCCAATAGTGGCAAGTGCAGCGGTCCT
>JAKAPV010000272.1 GCA_021806845.1 Bacillota bacterium
CCTCGTCGACCAGGTCGTCGGCGACGCCCTCGGCAGCTTCCTCGAGGAGAACCCCTCCGTCGCGCGCAGGATCGTCGAGAAGTGCCTGCAGGCGCAGCGCGCGCGTGACGCCGCCCGCAAGGCGCGCGAACTCACGCGGCGCAAGAGTGCGCTCGAGATCAGCTCGCTGCCGGGTAAGCTGACCGACTGCTCGTCGAAGGACCCCTCCGAGTCCGAAATCTACATCGTCGAGGGAGACTCGGCCGGCGGCTCCGCCAAGCAAGGCCGCGACCGCCGCTTCCAGGCCATCCTGCCGATCCGCGGCAAGATCATCAATGTCGAGAAGGCCAGGCTCGACAAGGCGCTCTCCAACGAGGAGGTGCGGGCCCTGATCACGGCGCTCGGCACGGGCGTCGGCGAGGAGTTCGACATCTCGAAGGCCCGCTACCACCGTGTGCTGATCATGACTGACGCCGACGTTGACGGCAGCCATATCCGCACGCTTCTGCTCACCTTCTTCTTCCGGTACATGCCGCAGCTGATCGAAACGGGCTACGTCTATATCGCGCAGCCTCCCCTCTACCTTGTGAAGAAGGGCAAGACGGAGAAGTATCTCTACAACGACGACGAACTCGAGCACTACCTGCAGGAGATCGGCCGCGAGAAGATCGAGGTGCAGCGCTACAAGGGTCTAGGCGAGATGAACGCGGACCAGCTCTGGGAGACGACGATGAACCCCGACACCAGGACGCTGCTCTCCGTCAGCATGAATGACGCCATCGAGGCGGACCAGATCTTCACCATCCTGATGGGCGACAAGGTCGAGCCCAGGCGGGAGTTCATCCAGGAGAACGCCGCAAGCGTGCGCAACCTCGACATCTAGCAGCAGCCATCGGGCGGGGCGCCCCGGTGTAGGGGCGGCCCGCCTGTTCTTTTGCAGTTAGCCGACGCGCCGATGGAGGACGCTCTGCAGCCAGCCGCGGCGCGGAGCGGGCCTCTGGCTCTTCAGTTGTCTCCTGGGGTTTGCAACCGGTCGCTGCGAGCCGGGCGGGATGGAGCGCTGTGCGGCGAAGTCGCTCTGGCGCAGGAGATCGCCGACGCTCACGACGTGGTAACCCCGGCTCTCGAGCGCCGGCAGCACCTGCGCGAGCGCGGCAAGGGTGTTCGCGCGGTGCGCCGGCCCGTCATGCATGATCACGATGCGGCCGGGTGCCGCGCCGCGCAGGACTGTCTTCACGATGCGATCCGCGCTCATGCTCCTGCGCCAGTCGCGCGTGTCCACGCTCCAGGAGACGACCGTATAGCCGAGGCCGCCGAGCACACGCCGCGACGTATCGTCGGAGAGTGCCGCCGGCAGCCGGTACAGGTACGGCTTTGGGCCGCCCGCCGCGACGATCGCGTCGGCACCGCCCGCGACGTCGTCCCGCACCGCTTCCTCGGTCATCTTGTGCAGCCAGCGGTGGTGCATGCCGTGGTTGCCGATCTCCATCCCCGCGCTCTTGATGGACTCTATGACTTCCGGGTAGCGCTGCACCTCCTGGCCGATGACGAAGAACGTCGCATGGGCATGGTACTGCGCCAGGAGCTGCAGCACCTTCGGGGTGTAACGTCGGTTCGGGCCGTCGTCGAACGTGAAGGCGATCAGCTTTTTCGACATGGGAACCGCCTTGATCGTCTGGGCCGCGTGCACTGCGTGGGGCGGGGCGCTCTGCGCGCTCGTCCCGAGCAGCGCAAGACCCAGCGCAAGCGCGTGCGGGGCGCACAAGAGCAGCATGGGCGTACACTCTCCCTTCGATAGGGAAGCGTCCGCCTAGGCTCCCTGCTTCATTCCTCGGAACTCGCGGCCGCCTTCGCCTGGCCCGCGATCCGGCGCAGCAGGACCTTTTGGACTTTGCCGCGGGAGGGCGCCTTCTGAGGTCTAGACGTGCTGGTCGTCGCCGTCGACGCAGGGCTCGCCCTCGGACTCCGGCTGGAACGTGCAGTGGACGATGCCGAAGTCGCGCTGGAGCATCGCCGCGGTGCGCTCCATGACACCCTGCACCGTGGCGAGCGGCGCGTTGCACATGACGAGGTGCGCCGACAGCGCCACCTGTCCGCTGCCAAGGCTCCAGACATGCAGGTGGTGGCAGGAGACGATGTCGCTGTCGTTGCAGAGCGCCCGCACCAGGGCGGCCTGGTCGACCCCCTCCGGCATGCCCTCCATCAGGATCGCGACCGTCTCCCGCAGGATGGACCAGGCGCCGCGCAGGATCAGCAGGGAGATGAGCGTGCTGACGACCGGGTCGACGATCCGCCACCCGGTCCAGTAGATCAGGAGACCGCCGACCAGGACCGCCCCCGATGCGGCGGCGTCGGACATCACGTGCAGCCAGGCGCTGCGCACATTGAGGTTCGCGTGTCGGTGCCCGCCCTCAAGGCGCAGGCCGATGTAGAGGTTTCCGGCGAGACCCACGGCCGCGGCGGCGAACATGACTGCGCCCTGCACCGGAGCCGGGTGCAGCATGCGGGAGATCGCCTCGACCAGGATGGCGCCGGACACGACGAGCAGCGTCGCTGCGTTGAAGAGTGCGGCGAGGATGCCCGCGCGGTGGAACCCGTAGCTCCAGCGGCCGCTCGGCGGCCTGTGGGCAAGCCTTGCCGAGAAGCGCGCGGCGCCCAGGGCGAGGACGTCCGTCAGCATGTGGCCGGCGTCGCTCAGGAGCGCGAGGCTGTGGGCGAAATAGCCCCCCGCGAGTTCGACGAGCAGTATGGCTGCGGCGAGGAGGAAGGCGGTGCCGAGAAAGCGCTCCCCGGCATGTGCGCCGTGGTCTGCGCCATGGGAGTGCGCGTGTCCGGCGTGATCCGGCACCTTCTTCCCCCCTCCTTTGCCTTGTTTCGCTTCAAATGATGCGGCGAGGTTATTCTAGTACCGGGGTATCGCCCAGTCCAGTTGCGCTGAGTGGACACCGCACGGCCGCCAGGATATGCTATGTACGGTCTGGGGCCGCGCCCCCGCTCTTTTTTGTAGCCTCGCGTTGGAGGGAACGGATTGTCGCAGGGTATCGGTAACGTTCTGCCGGTCGACCTCTCGCAGGAGATGCGGCGCAGCTACATCGACTATGCGATGAGCGTGATCGTGTCGCGTGCGCTGCCTGACGCCCGCGATGGGCTGAAACCCGTGCACCGCCGCGTCCTCTTCGCGATGCACGAGGCAGGCAACACGCCGGACAAGCCCTACAAGAAGTCCGCGCGCGTCGTCGGCGACGTGCTCGGACGCTACCATCCGCACGGCGACATGGCGGTCTACGACGCCATGGTCCGCCTCGCCCAGGACTTCTCGATGCGCGAACTCCTGGTGGACGGGCACGGCAACTTCGGCTCCGTCGACGGCGACCCGCCGGCCGCCTCGCGTTACACGGAGGTTCGCCTGACGCGCATCGCCCAGGAGCTCCTCCGCGATCTCGATAAGGAAACCGTGAACTTCCGGCCGAACTTCTCCGAGGAGTTCGAGGAACCCGTCGTGCTGCCTGCGCGGTTCCCGAACCTGCTCGTCAACGGATCCTCCGGCATCGCGGTCGGCATGGCGACGAACATCCCGCCGCACAACCTCGCGGAGACGATCGACGGGGTCATCCACCTGATCGACCACCCCGACGCCACCAACCGCGACCTCATGGAGCACATCAAGGGGCCCGACTTTCCGACCGGCGCCTTGATTCTTGGCCACCAGGGGATCCGCTCCATGTACGAGACCGGCCGCGGCGCCATCATCCAGCGCGCCGTCGCGGAGATCGAGGTGCACCAGGGCCGCTCGCGCATCATCGTGACGGAACTGCCCTACCAGGTCAACA
>JAKAPV010000026.1 GCA_021806845.1 Bacillota bacterium
GGATCGTGGTTTTGCGACTGCCCCGGAAGGCCCCGTGGAGTCGCGAAACTGTTCCAAGCCGTCTTGTCGTAGAGGTCGACCGATCGCCGATCGGCGCCGGCCGTTCAGCTTTCGCCATTCAGGAACTTGTTGATAAGCGACATGGCTTCGGTCCCATCCTCTTCGCAACATAAAAAGGGTTATGAACCCATGGATCGTTCCCGCGACGCGATACACCACGACGGGTACGCCAGCTGCGCTCAGGCGCGCCGCATAGCGCTCAGCCGAGGCATTCTCAACGGAGTGCCTCGGCTCCTGTCCTCGCTGACGGGTTGCTAACCTCTTTTGCGCTTGGCCACCCTAACGCGATTTTGTTTGGCCGCCGCGGAGCGAGCTACTGGCTTAGGGACTCATTCGGGATCCCCCTACCGGTACCGTAGGATCTTTACGACTGCTACGCAGGGGAGCGTAGAGGAGAAGCCGCACACCAGCGGACGTGCCGCAACTCATCAACACGTACGCTTTCCACATGAGCAACAACATGCGCGGCACTGGAACAGTGCCAACACAGGATTCTGGTATCGTGCTGCACACCCGGGATCTCACAAAGCGGTACGGCGGTGCCTTGGCCGTGGATCGGGTCAGTCTTAGCGTGCGTCGTGGCGAGATCTATGGGTTCCTTGGACCGAACGGGGCGGGGAAAACCACGACCATGCGCATGCTCGTGGGACTGATCCGACCCACCGGCGGCACAGCGACTGTCCTCGGCAGGCCGGCAGGTGACGCCACCTCACTGGCTCGCACAGGCGCGGTGATCGAGACGCCCGCCTTCTATCCGTATCTCTCGGGCCGGGATAACCTCAGGGTCGTGGCTCTACACGCCGGCATACCAACGGCCCGCATTGCCGACGTCCTTGACCGCGTCGGCCTCGCACCGCGGGCAGGCGACCGCTTCTCGACATACTCCCTCGGGATGAAGCAGCGGCTTGGGCTGGGTGCAGTGCTACTCAAAGATCCCGAACTGCTCATACTGGACGAGCCGTCAAACGGCTTGGATCCGATCGGTATCGCAGATCTGCGAACGCTGATCCGTACGCTTGCCGCGGAGGGGAAAACGGTCTTTCTGTCCAGCCATCAGCTAGGAGAGGTCGAACAGGTCTGCGATCGAGTCGGCGTGATCTTTCGCGGCCGGCTCGTGATGGAAGGTGCTGTCGCCGAGATCCGCGGTAGTGCGGGGCTCGTGGTGGTGGCGACACCGGTTGGACCTGCGGTGGAGCGCCTGAATGCGCTTCTCGGTCCTGAAAGGGTGACGGTCCGAGGCGATGAGCTGCATCTAGCCGTTGACCCGTCGCAATCGGCGGCTGTGACTCGAGACTTGCTGACGGCCGGTGTTGAGGTGCGGGAGGTGCGGCGGAGTGAACGGAGCCTCGAGGAGGTATTCCTCTCGATGAACGAGACCTACAGAGCGTCGGACGCGCGTGATGAGCTGGGGGAGGTGAAGTAACGTGTTCGCCAACAGTTTTCGCGCTGAGCTCGTGAAGTTCCGGAAGCGCGGGCCGATCTGGCTGGTCCTCTCGCTCTGGGTGGTGCTGTTTCTTCTTTTCAACTACGTCTTTCCATACGTCCAGTCCGGCGTGGCGAAGACGAGGGGCACCGCAGTGCCGACGGCCCTGCTGCCTTCGCATCTTGCCACAACCGCCATTACCGGCTACTCCTTCTGGGGCGGCTCCCTAATTCTGATCCTCGGCGCCCTATGGATCGGCTCCGAGTACGGTTGGGGTACGTTCAAGACGCTCTTCACGGCCCGTCCCCCGCGGCTCACGGTGTTGGCAGCCCAGCTCGCCGTGTTGGAGGTCGCACTCGCCGCGCTTGTGATCGCGTCCTACGGTTTCTCAGCTTTGGCCAGTGGCCTGGTGGCAAGCATTGCACACGCTGCCGTCGCATTTCCGGGGATCGGCACCCTCATCTCTTCGATGGCGTCGGCGTGGCTCATCGTTTCCATGTGGGGGCTTATCGGGACGGCACTCGCGGCCATGACGTCCGGTACCACGCTATCCATCGGTCTCGGTCTCGTGTGGGCTTTTGCGGTGGAAAACCTAGTGCGCGCCTTCACGGCAACCATTCCCTTCCTCGCCACAATCGACAAGTTCTTCCCCGGCGCCAACGGGGAGGCTGTGATCACGAGCGTTGCCAGGACGACCGCCGCCGTGGGATCTGGCCAGGCATACGCGACCGTGGCCGCATATGTGGTGCTTGGCATGCTCGTGACAGGTCTTGTCATCGCGCGCAGGGACGTTGCCTAGAGCAGGGCGGGAGGTTCTCCGCAGGCCGCAGACAGCCGTCCACCTGGGATTGGCGAGCCGGCCGGGCTACGCTACCCGTCGTATCGCACCTACGGAGCGCATCGCATTGCCGCCAGTGCACCGATCAGTTAGCGTATGGCTATGAAGCGATCCTCGCCTTCTCTGTGGCGTCCCACGGGCCCGGCGACCCTGCTCCGGGACTGGGGGCCGCCCATCCTCATGGCGGCGGCGCTGCCCTTCTTCTCCCGTTGGCATGCAGGGCCAGGAGTGCACATCGGCGGTGTTGCACTGCTCATTTCCATCGCAGCCGCCCTCAGCCTCGGGACGCGCCGACCCTGGCCCGTCGCGTCGTACGTCGCGTCAGTCGGCCTGACTGCACTCTATCTGGCAATCGGTAACCAGCCAGGTCCAATCCTGCTGGCGCCGCTCTTCGGCATGCTTCACCTCATCGCCTACCGGAGTCTCAGGGAGTCGCTGCCGTATGCGATTGCCGGCGGCGTGGTGATTGGGGCGGCGCACCTCTCGACGACAAGCCTCTCGGCCGTCGCCATCTTTCTTGTTGTGTGGATTGGGATGGGGGGCCTCTTCGCGGGAGTGCAAGCGGTGCGGCGCGCGTTCGCGGCCGAGGCCAAAGCCGGACAGGAGTGGGCGGAGCGCAGCCGCGAGGAGGAGGCGCGCAGGAGGATGGCCGAGCAGCGCCTGACCATGGCGCGCGAGGTCCACGACATCGTCGGCCACAGCTTAGCGGTCATCAGCCTGCAGGCCGGAGTGGCCGAGCACCTCCTCGATGCACATCCCGAAAAGGCTCGTGCGGCGGTGAGTGCCATCCGCGAGGCGAGCAGGCAGGCACTGACCGAACTGCGCAGCGAACTCGCTATACTCAGGGGGGACGATCCTGGCACGGCCTTGCGGTCTCCGCCGCCAAGCCTCCGGGATGTACCGCATCTCGTCGCTTCGATGCGGGGCGCAGGTCTCGACGTGCGAATCGAACTCCCAGAGGGTCTGGAGGTGACGGAAGCGGTGGGCACCGCAGCATACAGGATTATTCAAGAGTCGCTGACCAACGTGGTCCGTCATGCCGGTGCAGATGCTGTCGCTGAAGTCCGTGTGCAAACCGAGGGTGACGCGCTCATCATCGAGGTCCTGGATACGGGATGCGGTGCTCCAGAGACACCGGCCGGAAATGGCCTGATCGGAATGCGGGAGCGAGCGCTTGCCCTCGGCGGGTCGTTCAAGGCGGCCAGCGCACCTGGCGGAGGCTTCCGCGTACGTGCCTCACTGCCGCTTGATGGCCCGCCGCGAGTAGCGCCGTGAGCGTGCGCGTGGTCCTTGTCGACGACCAGGTGCTGGTACGTGCGGGCCTGCGCGCGCTGATCGAGGCGGAGCAGGACATGCAGATAGTTGGCGAGGCGGGCGACGGTTTCGGCGCTTTGCGAGTCGTTCAAACGACACGCCCCGACGTCGTGGTGATGGACATCCGCATGCCGAAGCTGGACGGCCTCGAGGCGACCAGGATGATCGCCGCAGATCCGGAGCTGGCGGAGACCAGGGTGCTCGTGTTGACGACATTCGAGCTCGACGAGTATGTCTTCGAGGCGCTCCGCGCAGGAGCTGGCGGCTTCCTGCTCAAAGACGCAGAACCATCCGAACTACTTCATGGCATTCGCGTGGTGGCTGCCGGGGACTCACTCCTGTCACCAAGCGTCACACGCCGCGTGGTCGAGGCGTTCAGTGCCCGCCCCGTCACGGTCGGCCCGGCTCCCGCTCTTCTGGAAGAACTCACCGAGCGCGAACGTGAGGTGGTGCGTCTCGTCGGACGCGGACTCAGCAATGACGACATCGCGGCCAGACTGTTCATCAGCACTGCAACCGCGCGCACCCATGTTTCGCGTGCGATGGGGAAGATCGGGGCGCGTGATCGTGCCCAACTCGTCGTCTTCGCGTACGAAGCCGGGCTCGTCTCCCCAGGCCAGTAGGACACGCGGCTGACTGCTCTACGTCAAGAAGCGTATCGAAAGTGTCGCCCTGGGGCGGATGACCGCTCCAAGGCACTGCGTTAAATTGTGTACGTGCCGCCTCTGGCAGCGTGCGGCGAGAGCCAAAGGGTCTCTCCGTGACAGCGCAACCGGCAGGCTGCAGCGCACTGTGGGGGCGATCACGTGTCGCTGAGAGGCTGTCCAAGGCGGGATCGTTCGATGTTTCTGCGAGCCACCGGCACGGGGAGGTCGTCCAGTGAACAAGGCGATGTCATTCCTGTATGGCATCTTGTCCGTCCTGACGCTCCTAGATATCGTTGTAGAGTATTTTCTTCCTTCATTGGCCTTGTTTCACGCGACCGTGTTCCAGGTTCGTATGGCAACCTACTCCATTTCTCAATACGCTACCGGGCTGCTCCTCCTTTTGGCGCTGTTCGGGCGCACCGGCCGTAGGCTAGTCGGCTTCTCCGCCCTGTTGTTCCTGCTCGTGCTTATCCAAGCCGTTCTCACAGGGTTGGGGGCCCCGGTCATGCTGCACGCTCTGGACGGCATAGCCATCTTGGCGGCTAGCGCCTACTGCTCCTATCTCGGAATCGCCAGGATTAGGCACCGTGCCTGATGTCCGCCGCAGCCAGCATGCGCGCCTCTTCCTCCAACTCCAACAGGTGCTCATTAGGCGTCTTCGCAAGGATGACCGTCTGGGCGCGATCCCGGCTGGCGTTCGCCTTGATGTGGGTGGAATCTGTCACCACAGCCTCCCCAGTCACGAGACCGGCTTTGATGCACTGCTCTACAATGCCGTCGAAAATGTCGCAGAAAACTGTCGTTCCGGCAAAGCGGTGCCGACGGTTCTGGCATAGGGGTGGTCCGGCACGCGCTGGTCCAGTTCAAGCCCCAGGACCCAGCGGTAGGCGATGTTGAGCGTGATCTCTTCCTCGAGTCTCCGTTCCGACAAGATGCCATAGAGGTGTCCCACCAGCAAAGAGCACGAGCGGGTCCATCCCCGGTCGCCCATTTTCCGCATACAGGTGCTCCACTTTGTCGTAGATGAAGCGGAAATCCACTGCCCGCTTTACCTTTCGAAGAAGGTGATCTCGAGGCACCAGATCCCCGAGGTCGATGAACACAAGCCGCATCTGATCGTTGCCCTCGCGCTCCATCACCTGGGAAACACCTCGACCTTCTCCTTCGACACCAAGGCCAGGAGATCGACGGGGCTTTGTCAACAGGCCCGTTGTCGGGTGCCTCGCTTGTTGCGGTTGGTGACACTTGGCTGACGCATTTCCTGTTGGCGATGTACATGTCCATGCGTCGCTGCCGACTCTACAGCTTGCTGTTGAAATACTCTTGCGACACTTGCAGGTGCCGCGTCCGGATCTCGTGCCAAAGATGCCCCTGGATCTCCCATCTCCCTTTGGACACCCTGGTGCGGAGGATCGTTCCGTCGGGCAACACCCTGCGGTAGTAGCAGTGATCCGTCTCCCGATCCGCTGGATCGACCAGCGCAGACCCCGACAGCCTCGTCCCCCAGTGGCTTCGTCACCGGCGCGCTTCCGCTTGGCCGTTCGACCGCGGCGCGATCAGCAGCGCCTGCGTCACTGTGCCGATCGAACCCTGCACGTCTGCGAGGCGGCCGCTGGTCGAACCGATGCCGTCGACGGCCATCTCCGTCTCCGCCGCCAACCGCACCCAGTCGCTGTCCGGGTACCTATGCAGCGTCACGGTGATGGAGGTTGGGACGAACAGCCACTGATCAAGAGGAAGCACGGCGCTGATGCCGTTTGCGGAGTCGGCGACGATCAGCGCGCGATCGCGCGGGTGAAGGGGCTCACCGGCGACTAGGGGAAGGCGTACCCGGGTCCAGACACTCGCCGGACCGGGTTTGTCATAGGAGCCGGTTTCCCAGCGCCATTCGATCGATTCGCCGTACCCCCATCGATACAAGCCGGCGAAGTACTGATCAGACCGCTCCTCCGGCAACCCGTGATGGCCGACGGCATGCGCACCGGACAATTCGAGCAGACCCGGCTGAACGCCGATCTGCCAGATCCGAGCCAGGGCCACCCGCCGATCTCCGACATCCATCGTGGCTTCTACCAGCCGGATCCGTTTGCCGGGTCGCACGATCTGTGCCTCGACCTGCACCTCCCGGCGGGGAATCTCGCCGAGGAAGTCCACGCTCACGCGGGCGACGCGGAAGAGGGGATCGGCAGCCAAAGCGCATGCCTCCCTCGCCATGAGCGCGGTCGGCGGCCCACCATGCTGCGCATCGCGGTTCCAGGGGCTCTCGGTCGCCGTGGTAGGGACGAACTTGCCCTTTCCGTTCGGCACGTAGTACGCGGCGACATCGCTCTCTGCCATAGACAAGATCAGTTCCCCGCTTCGTCCAATTCGGGATCCTAGCCCAGGCGCGCCACCTGCCAAAAAGTCAGCTGCTCGCCTATGCGCGTCTGTCGGTCTCACGCAATTGTCGATAACGTCATCCCAAACATAGCCCATCGGAGCGCAGAAAGGCGCGACATGATCACCGGCGGGAGGAGATTCGCGGTGCACAACGAGTGCGTGGGAGGGCTATACAGAACTGCAGTTCCGTCACTGCCCACGCATACCATCGTCCATCGACGCTAACGGCTCCCAGCGGAGCAGGATGGCACTTCCGATCACCAGAACGACTCCGAGAAGCTGGCCAGGCGTAAGCACCTGGCCAAAAACCAACCACCCGAGAACCATGGCCCCTGCGGGCTCGACATTGCTCACGATGGAAGCCTGCCCTGAGCCGATCCCCTGCATCGCCAAAAAGAAGCCTACGACTGCGAGCACTGTCGCTGGGCCGACGAGGCCGATGATGATCCAGGCGTCGGTAACCGACACCGGTCCCAGGCTTCGGGTTGCCATGCCGAAGAGGAAGAGGACTATCGCCGCGGCGCCCATGACTACGGCACTCGCAGCTGGTGCGGTGACTCGTCGGAGGACCGGAGTACCGATGACAATGTAGGCAGCGTAGACGACCGCCGCGCCAAGACCGAGGAGCATGCCCAGAAGCGGGTCACTGCCGCCCTGGAGCGCACCGCGACCAAGAACAACTACCAAGACTGCCCCGACACCGGTACCGGTAAGCGCGAGTAGTCTTTGCCGCGTCAGAGGCTCCCAGCCCAGAGCCCCTAGAGTAGCCGCGACGATGGCCGGATACGTGTAGAGGACGCCTGAGACGAGCCCCACAGGCGCAATGCGGTTACCCACAAAAAAGAGCCACGACATTGCCGCATAACCGATGGCTCCCATACCGACGAGCACGAGCAGGTCCCGCCACTTCGGCCAAGGTTGGTGCGCGAGAAGAGTCCAGAACGTGAAGACAAGCGCGGCTCCGGCGAATCGCCAAGTCAGCATGGTAACGGTCGACAGGTGCTTCGAATAGCCGAAGAGCGCGAAAACACCCAGCGTCGCGAAGCCGAGGGCAGAAGCCACAGCCAACAAGTACGCTGCCCAGCGACGCATGTCCTCACCTGGTTGGTTAGTTTTCTCGGAGTTGCCCCTGTTGTGTGGAGACTGGTGAAGTGTTTGGTCACGAAGCGACGGATTCCTGTCCGCGCGGTTGACGCCCAGCGTGTCGTCGACGCGCTGGAAGATGCCGCGGTTGCCGAGCACGTTCATCGTGATTCAGGGGACGCAACCGGCCATGAGGTCGATCAGGAGATGGGAGCGCTCTTTGCAAGTCACCCGCGTCATCCTTTTGCTATAATGCTAGCTAGGCTAGCGAGTGAGGTGTATCCGCAGGATGTCCGACGCAATCTGGGAGACGCTCGACCGGGATCTGGAGGAATTCCGCCGCAGGTTGCGGGTACACGTGCGCAGGGCCACGCGAGAGGCGATGGGCGAGGCCGTCGGCAATGCAGCCTTCCACATCATCGAAGCTCTCGAACGCCGCGGACCGATGTCCCCGTCGGACCTCGCGTCGGCCCTGCAGGTGCGCACAAGCACCATGACCGCCCATCTCGACCGCCTCGAGGACCTCGGCTGGGTGCTGAGGGAGGTGGCCGCACCAGGCACAAACCGAGTGCGGGTGCTGGTCACCGAAGCCGGCCTAGGCGCGATCAGGCGCTACGTCGCGCTGCGACGCGGCGTCCTGCACGACTTGCTCTCCCCCCTGCCGCCGGAGCAGCTGCAGGCGCTTGCCCAGGCGCTGCACGCCTGCGTACCGGTCCAGCAGGGGGCGCCGCTCCCCGCACCGGAGTCGTCCTGATGGGTTTCCACGGGCCGATGGGGCTCGGCGGGGGACCTATGCGCGCCGTCTGGGAGCAGCGCCGCTCACTCGGCTACATGGAAAGCGGACGGCGGCCCAGCAAGGAGACCTTGCGGCGCCTGCTGCGCGTCTTGCGCCCGCACGCGCGCAGGTTGGCGGCCGCGCTCTCCCTCACAGTCCTGATCGTTCTCTTGGGCCTCGTGCCGCCGCTCCTGATGCGCGCCGTCATCGACCAGGCCATCGCGCGGCACGACCCGGGGCTTCTTCTCTACCTCGCCGGCGGCCTCGTGGTCTTCCCTGCGCTGGGCGCCCTCGCCTCGGTCGGCCAGAACTACCTGAACGCCGTCGTCTCGCAAGGAGTGATCCACGACCTGCGGACGGCCATGTACGAGCACGGGCAGCGCCTCGGCATCGACTTCTTCACCCACACCCCCGGAGGGGAGATCCACTCGCGCCTGGTCAACGACCTGAACGCAGTGCAGCAGGTGCTGCGGACGACGATGACAGGGCTCTTCGTGAACTCCCTGACGATCGTGCTGACGCTCACGACGATGTTCGTGCTGAACTGGCAGCTCGCCCTGATCAGCATGCTGATCCTTCCCGCCTTCGCCCTGCCCGTCGTCAGCTTCGGGCGACGCACCTACGAGGCGATCACGCGCACGCAGGAGGCGCTTTCCCGACTCACGGCGCACCTCGAGGAAACGCTCACCCTCTCCGGGATCGTCGTCGTCAAGAGCTTTGGCACACACCAGCGCGAGGAGCGGCGCTTCCGCGAGTTCAGTGAGGACGTGCGGCGCAGCCAAGTGCAGCAGAGCATGGTCGGACAGTGGCTCACGCTCGTCGTCTCCGCGATGTCCGCGATCGGTCCGGCCCTGCTCTACGGCTACGGCGGCTACCTCGTTATCGCGGGCAAGGTCCAGCTCGGCACCGTGGTCGCATTCTCCACCTACCTCGTGCAACTCTACAACCCCGCGTCGTCGCTAGCGGGGTCGAACACAACCCTCATGGGCGGCCTCGCGCTCTTTGACCGGATCTTCCAGTTCCTCGACCTGCCGATCGACGTGCCGGAACCGCGCGAGCCTGCCGCGCTCGCGGCGTCGCCGGGCATCACGCCCCTGTCGCTGGAGTTCGACCGCGTGCACTTTTCGTACCGCGCCGGCGAGGAGGTGCTGCACGGCATCTCCTTCGCGTCCCACGCCGGTGAGCTCACGGCGCTTGTGGGACCGAGCGGCGCGGGAAAGAGCACGATCCTTTCGCTGGGCGCCCGTTTTTACGACCCGACTGGCGGCGAAATCCTGCTCGACGACACCCCTCTGCGTCAGCTCGGCGACGAGTCCTTGCGCACCCTCCTCTCGGTCGTGACGCAAGAACTCTTCCTCTTCCACACGACGCTCGAAGAGAACGTGCGCTACGGCAGGCCGGACGCCTCGGACCAAGATGTTCTGCAGGCGGTGGAGGCGGCGCAGCTCGGCGACCTCGTCGCCCAGCTGCCGGACGGGCTGCAGACGGTCGTCGGCGAGCGCGGCTACCGGCTCTCCGGCGGCGAGAAGCAGCGCGTCGCGATCGCGCGGGCGATCCTGCGCAACGCAAGCGTGCTGCTGCTCGACGAGGCGACGAGTTCCCTTGACAGCCATGCCGAACGTCTGATCCAAGAGGCGCTCTCACGTCTTTTCCGCGGCCGCACCGTCATCGCGATAGCCCACCGCCTCTCGACCGTGCTTGCCGCAGACCAGATCCTCGTGGTGGACCAAGGCGCGATCGTAGAGCGCGGCCGCCATGCGGAGCTGCTTGCCCAGGGCGGCCTCTACGCCCGCCTCTTCCACGAACAGTTCCACCCCGGTACCCAGGCCGGCCCAGCGGACATTGGAGTCTGACCGTGACGGGAGCGCACCTGTGCCAGCAGGTTTGGCATCGGGTGCATCGCACTCGTCTCTGCGCAAAGCCAGGTTCGCCAGTACCGTGACGCGGCGCGCGGGTCGGTGTCTTGCAGGCTGTTGCGCATCGCGCAAGCGCTGTCTTCGCTGCGGAGGCTAGCGACGGGCATGTCCCCTAGACAGGGAGACGAGCGCCGTTGGGCGAACGATGGACATAGTATCGGGCAGCGAAGCGGGCCGTCTGATACCCCTGGAATGGTCCCGTGCCCCTGCGCGGCTCGGCCTTACGCCGCACGCCTTTGGTGCAATCGTCATGCAAGCGAGGGAACCCGTGTGTCGCATGTGGTGGAACTCATGGCCTCCATGGCATGGGTGCTCGGCCTCGGCCTCCTCGCCGCACGGCTGATGCGGGCAACCGGCGTGCCCGATCTCGTGCTCTATATGCTCATCGGCCTCTTGCTGGGGCCGCAGGCTTTGGACCTCGTGCACCTCCCGGCCTCGGGCGCGTTCGGACAGCTCATCGTCACCGGCGGAGCCGTCTTCATGCTCTACGAGGGCGGACGCGCCATCGACATCGGCGTGCTTCGCCGCATCTGGCTGGGCACCGCCCTGCTTGCCACCTTGGGCGTCCTGATCACAGGATCTGTCGTCAGCGTGGCCGTCCACTACCTCCTCGGGCTCCCCTGGGCGGTCGCCGCCCTCGGCGGCGCCGCCATCGCGTCGACGGACCCCGCCACGATCATCCCTCTCTTCGCGCAGGTGCGCGTCGCGCCGCGCATACGGCAGCTCGTGATCGCGGAGTCGGCCTTCAACGACGCGACGAGCGCCGTCCTGACGTTCACCGTTCTCGCCATCGTCGGCGGACAGGTGCCGGGCGCTGCGGCGGTCGGGGGCACGTTCTTGCGCATGCTGCTCACTGGCCTCACGGTGGGGATCGGCGTCGGGTTTCTTGTCCAGCTGTTGATTGCGGAGGGCCGCCGGCTCGCGTTCTTCGGACTCGGCGAGGAGCACGCGGTGGCGAGTCTCTTTGCGATGCTCGCCGCCTACGTCGTCGCCGCCGGCCTCGGCGGGAGCGGCTTCATGGCGGTCTTCGTCGCCGGGATCGTGCGCGGCAACGGCGGATCCTTCGGGCTGCACATCCACCTCGAGCGCGCCGCCTCACATGACTCCTTCCTGGCACTCCTCGGCACCGCGGTCCGCATGCTGATCTTCGGGGTGCTGGGCGCGAACGTGAACCTCCGCCTGATCGGAACCGTCGGGATCGCGGGACTGGGCGTCGTGGCTGCGCTGATGTTCATCGGCCGGCCCCTCACCGTCTTTGCGTGCCTCGGCCTTGACCGGGGGGCCCGCTGGTCCCTGCGGGAGATGCTCTTCACATCGTGGGTGCGGGAGACGGGAGTCGTCCCCGCCGCGCTCGCGAGCCTACTGCTCGCCAGCGGCGCACCCGGTGCCGACCATCTTGCGGCCCTCGTCTTCCTTGCCGTGCTGGTGACGATCCTGCTGCAAGGTCTGACCACGGCCGCCTGGGCGCGCCGCACCGGCGTATCCGCTCTGGAGGGGTCCGCCGCGCCGATCTCGGATCCCTGATCCTTGGCTTTGCCGACAGCGCCGCGCACCCCGCATTTGAAGCAACAAGAAAGCGACACCGCAAGGTGTCGCTCTGGTTCGTCCCAGCTGTCAGCCGATCGCAGCGGTCTTGCGGGGCGGTTCGTCGAGGCTGGTGCTGTGCGGCAGCGTCTTCGCGAGGTGCGGGTGAACGAACGAGCGGATCCTCGCCATCGCGATGCCCACTTCCCCGAACCCCAGTGCAAGGAGCTTGAGGCGCCCAGGGTAGGTTGCGATGTCGCCGACCGCATACACGCCCGGGATGTTGGTCGCCATATCGGACGGATCCACTGGGATCGCGTTGCCTGCAAAGGTGATGCCCCAGGTCTTGAGCGGCCCGACCTGCGCGTGGAACCCGAGGCCGGACACGACCGCCTGCGCAGGCAGGGTTTCCGTTTCGCCGGTCGCGACGTTGCGCAGCCGCACCCACGCGACCGCATCGCCGCCGCCGATCTCATCGATCTCGCAGGGCGTGCGCAAGACGACGTTGCCGAGTGCCCGCACCTCTTCCAGCGAGCCCTCCAGCGCGCGGAATTCCTCCCTGCGGTGCACGAGCACGACATGCTTTGCGTACCCTGCGATCTCCCGCGCCCAATCTACGGCCGTATCGCCGCCGCCGACCACGACGACGGTCTCACCGGCAAATGCGGACGACCGAGGCGGTATGTAGTAGACGCCGCGTCCGCTGAAGGCGTCTGCGCCCGCAGCGGGGAGCTGGCGCGGCGAAAATGCGCCGATGCCCGCCGCGATCAGCAGCGTGCGCGTTTCGTGCGCCCCGCGCGTGGTATGGAGGCGCAGCCCGCCCTCCGGCAGCAGTTCGAGCCCCGACGCCGTCTCGTTCAGACGTACCGAAGGCCCGTAGCGCATCGCCTGCTCTTCGAGCTGCCGGGCGATGTCGGCCGCCTGCGCCGCGGGAAAACCTGCGACGTCGAACACGCACTTCTCAGGATACAGGGCGGTCATCTGTCCGCCGAGCTGCGGCAGGCTTTCAATAATTTTCGCGCTCAGGCCGTGCATGCCCGCCATGGCCGCACCGAACAGGCCGACAGGACCACCACCGACGATCGTCACGTCGTACGGATCCACGCGGCCACCTCCCCGCTGTGCCGGCGACGATGTCGCCTGGTAGCATTGTGGCCGAGGAACGTGAGCCAAGTGTGAGGCGGGCGGTGGCTCCTCTGGAGTGCGCAGCCATTTCTGCGGACGGCGCTAGGCATACGCAGCGCCGCAGCGCCGAATGGATCCAGCGCTGCGGCGCGCTGCGTCCCCTATAGGAACGGCACGGAAGCGGAAACGAACTGGATCATGAATACGGCCGCTGTGGCGAGAATTCCCGCAACGAGCATCAGGCGAAGCGCCTGCCAATAGTCCGCCTGCCGGTAGCCCAGGAGCGCGGGCATCGTCATGTTCCAGAGCCAGCGCAGCAAGAACGCGCCGGCCAGGAACAGCAGCGCGCTGAGGATGAGGCGCTGCAACTCGAGCGCAATCATCTTTGCAGCCTCCTTCCGAGTATTCGCTCGTTGTATTTGATCGCCAAAAAAGGCGCGGCGTGCTCCCACGCCGCGCCCGATTCTCCGGGACTAAAGTTCCTTTTCCGTTGCAAACTGCTTGCGCAGTGCCGATTTCAGGAACTTTCCGGCGGACGTCTTGGGAATCTGGTCCAGGAACGCGAACGCATCCGGGAGCCACCACTTGGGGAAGTCACGTGCAAGGAACTCCCGCAGCTCGTCCGGCGTCGCCGACTGACCCTCGCGCAACACGACGCAGGCGAGCGGCCGCTCCTGCCACTTTGGGTCTGGAACGGCGATCACGGCCGCCTCAGCGACAGCAGGATGCGCCATGAGCGCGTTCTCGAGCAGCACCGAGCTGATCCATTCCCCACCGGACTTGATCACGTCCTTGATCCGGTCCTGGATCTGCACGGAACCGGTCGGGTCGATCGTGACGATGTCGCCGGTGCGGAACCATCCGTCCTCCGTAAACCGGTCAGCCTGCTCGTCGCTGCGGTAGTACGAGGAAGCCACCCACGCCCCGCGCAGCTCGAGTTCTCCGGGCGTCTTCCCGTCCCAGGGCACGCTGCCGTTCTCGCCGCGGGCGCGGACCTCGACGAGCGGCATCGGGATGCCCTGGCGCGAGCGACTGCGCAGCTGCTCCTCGGGGCTGGCCCCCTCGAGTTCGAGCGGCAGGTTGGAGACGGTGCCGAGCGGCGTGGTCTCGGTCATGCCCCAGGCATGCACGACGCGCAATCCGTGGCGCTGCTCGAACCCTGCGATCATGGCGGGCGGCGCCGCGGCACCCCCGACCAGCATCGTGTGCAGTGCGGAAAGATCGGGGCGCTCTGCAGCCTTGTCGAGCGCCTGCAGGATGCCGAGCCAGATCGTCGGCACTCCGGCGGTGAAGGTGACGCGCTCGCGCACGAGGAGGTCGATCAAGCTCTGGGGGTCGAGGTGGGGACCCGGCAGAACCAGCTTCGCGCCGATCATGACGCACGCAAAAGGCAGGCCCCAGGCGTTCACGTGGAACATCGGCACGACCGGCATCGCGACATCGTGGCCCGAGAGCGCGACGCTCTCCGCAAGTCCGATCCCGAGGGAGTGCAACACGATCGCCCGGTGCGAATAAAGGACGCCTTTGGGCCGGCCTGTGGTGCCGGACGTGTACGACATCGCGGCCGCGGTGCGCTCCCCGAATTCGGGATATGCAAAGGCGGCTGGGTCCTCGGCCGCGAGCAGTTCTTCATAGTCGAGCATGCCATCCGGCACAGGCTTTGTCGCCTGCATCACGACCACATGCTCGAAATGCGTACGCGACCTGATCTGCTGGAAGAGGGGAAGCAGCACCTCGTCGATGAGCAGGATGCGGTCTTCCGCATGGTCCGCGATATAGACGATGTCATCGACCGGCAGCCGCAGGTTGATGGTGTGGAGCACCGCCTCTGCGCTCGGGACGCCGAAGTACGCCTCAAGGTGGCCGTAGTGGTTCCAGGCGAGCGTCGCGACGCGGTCGCCAGACCGGATGCCAAGGCGCCGGAGCGCGAGGGTGAGCTGCTTTGAGCGCCGTACGAAGTCCGCCATGCGGTAGCGGTGCAGGGATTTGTCGGGCAGCCTCGAGACGACCTCCCGCGATCCGTAGAGCTGCTCGGCGCGTCTCATCAGCGACGGAACCGTCAGCTGGTAGTCCATTATCAGTCCGTCCACCATCGAACCCTCCCCGGCGCTGCCGCGGCGCCTTCCTCTCGCCGGAGGGTTCGCCGGCGGGGCGCGCTCCCCTGCCGGGCCGCCCGACTGCCTAAGCGCGTCTCAGGGCCCTCCGTACACCCTGTGCAGGGCATCCACCCAGGCCAGGCGCCACTGCGCGAGGTCAAAGGCGGCGGCGCTGCGCCTCGCCTGCTGCCCCAGTTCCCTGCGCCGCGCGGGGTTCTCGAGCAGTTCTTGCAACGCCGACCGCAGGGCGGGGACGGACGGCCGCACCAGGAGGCCGTTAAAGCCGTTCAGAACGACGTTCGTGATGCCGCCCACGTCGCTCGCCACGACGGCGCAGCCCGACGCCAGAGCCTCGAGCAGCGACATTGACGTGCCTTCGCTGTATAGCGACGGGATGGCGACGATGTCCGCCCCGCGGTAGAGCGCCGGCATCTCGTCGAAGGACGCCGTGCGCAGCGTCACCCGCCCGGCGAAGAGACCTTCGCCGACCCGCCGTCGAAGGGCGGCTGTCCGTGCCTCGTCGTTGGCGTCGACTGCGAGTGTGATACGCACATCATGGTCGGCGAGCAGGCCCTCCATCGCCGCGAGGAAGAGATCTAGCCCGCGCGCCGGGTCCAGTCGCCGCGGGAACAGGACGGTCGGAGGACCGCTGCGTCCGGAGCGCGGCGGGTAGAACTGCGCCATGTCCACACCGTTCGGGATGACCGTGACCTTGCCTGCGAGATCCGGGAACGTCGCCCGCATCACATTCAGGAAGTTGTAGTCGACCGAGACGACCTCCGCGGCCAGTTGGAGCGCCTTGCGGCAGAGGTCCAGATGATCCTGCGCGGAAACGCCCGGGCGGTCCCACCAAACGCCGTGCGACACGACGAGCGAGCCCGGCCGGAACGCCTGGGGCTCCTGCAGGATCGACAGATAGACGCAGCGATCGGTGCTCTGGTGGATCGATTCGAGGGCCGCGATGGTCGAGATGCGCGCGAGTCCGTGACCGCGGATCTCGATCTTCTTGACCGTCCTGCACCAATCTTCGCTTGCGTTCTGGTGCACGTCGACCTCGTATCCCGCATCGCGGGCAGCATCGAGGAGCTGCCAAGCGAATCGCTCGAGTCCGCCCGTGACGAGGCGCTGCCCATCCGAGGTCAGAAGGTTCGGCATGACAAACGACAGCCGCAACGCTACTCCTCCTCGTGCGTCCGAAGCCACGGGGCGGACCGCTGCCCGACCCAGGGCTCGAGACGGATCTCGGGGCTCAGCACCGACTCGGTGTGGGACTGCGCGGCCCCGTACACCGCAAGGTCCCGCTCCCGGTAAAAGAGGTACTTGCGCAGATGGTCCTCCCTGCGCGACCAGCCGTAGTGGCGCACCCGCAGGTGGCTGAAGTAGGTGGAGCGGTCGCGGTAGGCGAGCGGAAACCGCCCGCAGTGGATCGGCCGGTCATCCCACTCGTCCCCGAGCTCCGGCAGATAGCGCACGAGCAGCGCAGAGAACCGGTTCCAGGGATTCCAGAGGCTGTCCACGCGCACGTGCGTCTCGCTCTTCCAGAAGTCGAAGATCCGGAACGCGACGACGTCGTAGTCGGACTGGCGGGTCAGCAGGCGAAGTTCGCCCTCTGCCCTCTCCTCGAAGAGTTCGTCGCCGTCGAGGGCCAGGATCCACTCGGGCCGGCGCGCCGCAACGAGGTGCCAGAGCCGGCGGCGGAGCGCCGCTTCGTCGATCGCGAGCAGAGGCTCGCTGCCCCGGTGCAGTTCCACCTTGTCGTGGCGCCGGCAGAGTTCTGCGGTCCCGTCGGTCGAGGCGTCGTCATAGACGACCACCGCGTCGCAGAGATGTTCCAGCTGCGAGAGCACCTGCGGCAGGAAGCGGTCCGCCTCGTTGCGCACGGGCAGCATGGCGATGAGTCCAGGCACGGCTGTACACCTCCGGTCTGGGCCGTCGCAGGCCCCTACCGCACGTTATGTCGCGTAACAGGTGTCCGCACCCGGTCATCCGGGTGCGCGGCACATAACATAACTCCGGGGTGGTGCCCGGCTGCCTCAACAACGACGAAAGGGGCACCTACCGTGGCATTCACCTTCTCGGTCACGGACCCCGCTGGCAACCAGGCCGACACCGGCAGCACCTCGCTCACCGTCTCGCCCGACACAGCCATCATCACATCCAACAACATCACGCCGGGTACGACGGCCACCGGCGTCGTCAGCGTCTCGAACACCGGAACGGTGGACGAGTTCTACCAGATAACGATCAACTGGTCCCCTTCCGGCACCACGACCCAGGCCGCCGCGACGCGCCTCGTCAACGAGCTCGTGGTGAGCGTCACCGCCGGCTCACCGGAGGCCACCGCCTCGCCGGCCTTCGCCGGCAAGATGTACGCGCCGCTGGACCAGCCGGCAAGCCCCGGCCAGCAGGTCACGCTCGCCACCGGGAACGAGGACGTGCAGTTCCAGGTGGTTCTGCCGTCGACTGCCACAGCGTCCTTCCAAAACATCGACGTCGGGTTCGATATCGTCTTCG
>JAKAPV010000027.1 GCA_021806845.1 Bacillota bacterium
CACCGGCCAGCGCGTCCGCCACGGCTTCGACAGGGTGGAGGACACCCGTCGAGGTTTCGTTCTGCGTCAAGAGCACAGCGTCGAACGCTCCCTGGCGAGCCCTGTCCGCCACCCGCTCTGGATCGATCGCGGCGCCCCATGCGAAGGGCATGCGCTCCACCTCCGCACCCCGCACCTCCGCGACGCGCGCGAAGCGCTCGCCGAACGCGCCCGCGACCGGTGCAAGGACGCGCATGCCGGGACGCAGCAGGGAATGGGCCACTGCCTCCAGGCCGCCTGTGCCGCTCGCCGGCAGGATCGCGGCGTCGGCCGCGGCGGCGAGGTCGGCGCAGCCGCTGCGCACAGCGGCGTAGAGCGCCGTGAACGCGGGTCCGCGATGGTCGGCCGCCTGGCGGGCGCCGGCGGCGAGGACCTCCGCGGGAACGCTGGTCGGGCCCGGCAGGAAGAGCCGTTCAGTCCACAAGCCGATCACCTCCCCAGCAAATGAAGACGCCGCCCATCCCTTGCAGGGACGACGGCAAGTCGCGGTACCACCCTGGTTGGCCCCAAAAGAGCCCCCTCTGCGCTGTAACGCGGCGCGCGTCCGGCTCGTTTCGCCGGCATCTCACGGGTGGAATCGGGGCTGAGCGCACGGCCGGCTTGCACCCTTCCGGCTCGCTGAGGTTCGTACGCCAGGGCCTCTTCCCGCTCATCGACTTTGTTCGCTTTTGCACGAGTCTACGGGGAGGGCGGCCCTTCCGTCAAGCGGAAGTTCTCTCCGCAGCCCAGCGGCGCGAAGTGCCGGCATGCCTGCAGGTTTCGCGCCGCGCCAGGGAGCGGGACCCGCGTGTCGTATACCAGAGGTGAAGAAGTTGGAAAGGCGGGATCCGATTGCGGCAGATCATCGCGATCGGGGGCGGCGGCTTCTCGACGGAGCCGGACAACCTTGCCCTCGAGCACTACGTCCTCGCGCAGACCGGCAAGAAGACACCGAAGGTGTGCTTTGTACCGACTGCGAGCGGCGACTCACAGGACTACATCGATCGCTTCTACGCTGCCTTCGGCAAGCTGGACTGCGAACCTTCGCACCAGCCCCTGTTCCAAAGTCCCCCGCGTGACATCCCGCAGTTTCTCCTGAGCCAGGACGCCATCTACGTCGGCGGCGGCAACACGAAGAACATGCTCGCCATCTGGCGCGCCTGGGGCCTCGACGAGGTCCTGCGCACGGCGTGGGAGCGGGGCATCGTGCTCTGCGGCATCAGCGCGGGCGCCCTCTGCTGGTTCGACGCCGGCGTCACCGACAGCATCCCCGGAGACTACACGCCGCTGCGGGCGCTCGGATTCCTGCAGGGAAGCTTCTCGCCGCACTACGACAGCAAGCCGGAGCGCCGCCCGGCCTTCCACAAGATGATCTTCGAAGGTGCGCTCGGCGCCGGAATCGCGGCGGATGACGGTGTCGCCGTGCACTACGTGGAGCGGCAGATCAGCCGGATTGTGCGGTCCCACGACGGTCCGGCCGCATACCGCGTCGAGCTGACGCACGGCGAGATCCTCGAGCGCCGGCTGCGGGCAGAGACGCTCTAGTCGGCTGCGGCCCGGTGGATGCCGGCGACGACGGTGCGCGACACCCAGAGCGCGTTCAGGCCGAGGAGCGCCGCCGTGACGAAGAAGATCGCCGGGATGCCGAAGGAGGCCGCGACGAAGCCGCCCATGATCGGCCCGACGAGGCTGCCGGCCATGAAGAAGCTGCTGTTGTAGCCGAAGGCGCGTCCCTGCAGCGCCGGCGGGGTGTAGCGGCGGACCATCGCCTGCACCGCCGGCAAAAGGCCGCCGACGGCGAGACCGAGCAGGAGACGCATGCCCATCAGCCAGTACGCAGACGTGACGAAGGCCTGGGGAAGATACAGCACGGCCGCGACGACCAGCGACCAGAGCAGGATCTTCTCCGGGCCTGCCTTGTCGGCGAGCTGGCCGAGCCGCGGCGCGGAAATCAGGTTGCCGACGCCGACGGCGGCGAACGCGGCCCCCGCGAGCGTCGTGAGGTGGGGCGCCGACGGACTGAGCTGGCGGACATAGATCGTCACGATCGGCTCGATGGCCTGGTATCCCGTCTGCAGCACGAGGCTCACGACGGAGAGCGGAATGATGACGCCTGTTGCGCGGATCATGCGGAAGAAGTCGGCGGTGCCGAGTTCGGCCGCCTTGGGATCCGGCGTGTACTGCTCACGCACGAACAGGACGACGAGAACGGTCGCGAGGAGCAGGAGGCCGCCCGTCACGAAGAAGACGTGGCGCAGGCTCATCCACTCGGCCAGGACGCCGCCGATGAAGGGGCCGATCAGGCCGCCGGTCACGGCGCCCGTCTGCAGCGTGCCGAGCGCCCGGCCCGCATGTTCGGTCGGCGTCTGCGTCGCCTGCAGGGCGGTTGCGGCGGAGATGAAGCCGGAAACGGATCCCATCAGCGCGCGCAGCGCGAAGAGCTGCCAGACAGATGTGACGAGACCCATGGACGCCATCAGAACGCCCATGCCGATGCTCGAGCGAAGCAGCATGACCCGGCGTCCCACGCGATCGGCAAGGCGGCCCCAGAGCGGCTGCACGAAGGCCGAGACCATGTAGCTCGCGCTGAAGACGAGACCCGTCCAGCGTTCGACATCGGCTGTCGCGCGCACGCCAAGCGCATGGATGTAGAGTGGCAGGAACGGGATGACGAGGTTCATGCCCGCCATCAGGAGGAACTCCTGCACCAGAGGACGTACAGCGTGCGCTGCCAGGGTTGCACGGCAGTGGCCCCCTCGCGGGTACTCTGGGCAGGCGCGGCAGAGCGGTCAGCCGGCGCCGCCCGCCGCGGCGATCCTCGCCAGCAGGACGGGCTCCGGGACGGCCCCGCCGAAGGCCGCCCCGCCGCGCGCCCCGAGGAGCTGGAAGTGCGGTACCGCGCGGATCCGCAGCCGGTCGGCGAACTCGGGGTAGGTCGAGAGCTCGACGGCTTCGGCGGTCAGCAGCGGCTGGTCGAGCGCCCAGGCGTGCAGCAGGCGGACCGCCTGCGCGCAGCGCGTTCAGCCGGGCGACGTGTAGACGCGGACGCGGACGCGCCCCTGTAGGCGACGCAGCGTCTCCCGGGCGAGCGGGGAGGAGAGCGAGGCGCCGCGCGTCAGTGCCAAAAGCTCGTCGACGAACGCGTCCAGCGAGAAGCCCGTGGGAAAACCGACGAAGCGGTTGCCGCGCGCGGCGGGCTCCTGGGCGAGCGACATGCCGTACACAGGGTAGCGGCCCGCCGGCAGGAGCGGGTCCGCGTCCTTCTGCGCGCCCTCGCGCAGCGAGAGGCGCGGCTGCAGCGACAAGAGTTCTGCAAGATCGCTGGGGACAGCCGCCTGCGCGGCGCCGATCATCCAGATGGCGGCCGGCCGCGCGAGTTCGGAGAGGGCAGCCGACAACATCCGCCTGCGGGCCTCGATCACGGGTATCCCTTCCTCATCGCTGCGCTTTCCACTGCGGCCGCGCCAGATCCTGCCGGGAGCCGCAGGCGTTGCCACGGGTGCCGGACAGGCGTAGAATGCCGCCATGATCGGTCGATTGCGCGGGATGGAACTCGAACCGTGGCAGCGCAATCTCATCGTGCTATGGATCGGCGTGTTCATCACATCCGCGAGCTATTCCATGGTCGTCCCCTTCCTGCCCATCTTCCTGCTGCAGATCGGTGTGCGCCAGGGCATCGCGATCTGGTCCGGCGTTCTGTTTAGCGCGACGTTTCTCGCGAGCGCACTCATCTCACCGTACTGGGGTTCTCTCGCGGACCGCTATGGCCGTCGGCCGATGATCCTGCGGTCCGGGTTCTCGCTGTTCGTCGCCTACGCGCTCACCGCCGTCGTGCAGACCCCGCTGCAGCTGCTCGTGCTGCGCACCGTGCAGGGCCTGCTCTCGGGCTACGTTCCGAACGCGATCACGCTCGTCGGCACGAGCACGCCCCAACGGCGCGTCGGATGGGCGCTATCCGTGATGGCGACAGGCTCTGCGACCGGAGCGATCGTCGGTCCCTTGCTCGGCGGCGGCGTCGCCCATCTCTTCGGGACGCGGATAGCATTCGCAAGCGCCGCCGGTCTCGTGCTGCTCGCATCGATCCTCGCGCTCTTCTTCGTCCAGGAACTCAACTTCACGCCGGCGCAGCAGCGCACGAGCGTCCTTGCGGACCTGCGGGCGGCTGTGCACAACCGGCCGTTCCTCGAGGTGATCGCGCTTGCGCTGCTGGTGAACTTCTCCGTCATGACGATCGAGCCGATCCTGCCGCTCTACATCGTGCAGCTCGGGGGCTCGCTGCACGATGCCGCCCTGCTCGCCGGCATCGTGTTCTCGCTGGTCGGCATCGCGAGCGTCATCTTCGCGCCGCGCTGGGGCCGCTTCGCCGACCGCCGCGGCTTCGGCCTGATCCTGACGATCGGCCTGCTCGGCGGCGGCATCGGAAACTTCCTGCAGATCCCGTTCCATGCGCTTGTGCCCTTCGCGGTCGTGCGCTTCGCCTACGGCGCCTTCTTCTGCGCCGTCTTCCCGGCGCTCAACGGCCTCGTGGTACAGACGACCGACAAGGATTTCCGGGGACGCGCCTTCGGCCTCAATCAGAGCGCGGGACAGATCGGCACGATGCTGGGGCCGCTCGTCGGAGGCGTCGCGTCGACGGCCTTCGGCATTCACAGCATCTTCTGGCTGACCGGCGCGTGCCTGCTCGCGGCCGCCGCCCTGTCGCACCGCAGCGCGCAGCACTGGGGTCCGCGTTCCGCGGTGCTTTCGGGAACATCGGACTGAGACCGGGCGCGTGCGGGGGCGCCTTGCCCGCAGCCACTTGCTGCCTGCGCGCCCGCAAGTCTCTTGCGTCTTGCGGCCCGCGCTCCCAAAGGGAAGCGCAGGAGGTCGTCGAAGGAAGCCACATGCCACCGCCGAAGGGAGATCGGTCATGGGCGTTCTCTCACAGTACGCCGAGCATCTGGCGCTCACCGAGCGGACGCCGCGCATCACGCTCGGGGAGGGCGCAACGCCGCTCGTCGCTGCGCCCCGGATCGGCAGCGCGCTCGGCATTGAGCTCTACCTGAAGTTCGAGGGTCAGAACCCGACCGGCTCTTTCAAGGACCGCGGCATGGTGATGGCGGTCGCCAAGGCGCTCGAGGACGGCAGCTCCGCGATCGTCTGCGCCTCGACCGGCAACACGTCGGCGTCTGCTGCGGCCTACGCAGCGGCAGCAGGTCTGCGCGCGGTGGTCGTGGTGCCCGCGGGGCACGTCGCGCTCGGCAAGCTCGCACAGGCCGTCATGTACGGCGCCGAGATCGTCGCGGTGGAAGGCAACTTCGACGCCGCGCTCGCCATCGTGCGCGAACTGGCGAAGGACGGGGAATACACGCTCGTCAACTCCGTGAACCCGTGGCGACTTGAAGGCCAGAAGACTGCCGCGTTCGAGGTCGCGGACGCGCTCGGCGACGCGCCGGACATCCTCGCGATCCCGGTCGGCAACGCGGGCAACATCAGCGCCTACGCGAAGGGGTTTCGCGAGTACCGCGCCTGCGGGCGCCTGGCGCGCCTGCCGCAGCTGCTCGGGTTTCAGGCCGCTGGCGCCGCGCCCTTTGTGCAAGGCGGCCCGGTCGCAAGCCCGGAGACCGTCGCGACCGCGATCCGCATCGGCAGGCCCGCGAGCTGGGACCTCGCGCGCGCCGCGGTCGCGGAGTTCGGCGGCGGCTTCCACGCGGTCGGCGACGACGCGATTTTGGCGGCGCAGCAGCGGATCGCGCGCGATGCGGGCGTCTTCGCGGAACCGGCGTCCGCCGCGCCGGTCGCTGGTCTCCTGCAGCTGCATGCCGCTGGGAGCCTGCGGCGGGGTGCGGTGGTCGTTGCGGTGCTGACGGGCAACGGGCTCAAGGACCCGGACGCCGCGATGCGGGCTGCGGGCGCCCTGCGCACGGTGCCTGCGCAGCTCGCGGCAGTGCGCGAGGCGATCGCCGGGTGAAGCTCACCATCACCGCCCCTGCGACCACCGCGAACCTTGGTGCCGGCTTCGATGTGTTCGGCGCGGCGCTCTCCTGCGAAAACCGCTTTTTCGTCGAGGTGGGCGGCGAAGGATTCGCGCTTGCGGACGGCAGCCGCCTGCCCCTGGAGGGGCCCAATCTGTTCCTCGCGGCGCTTCAGTCCGCCGCGGCCGCGCTCGGGGCCCCGGCTCCGCCGGTCGGCGTAGTCGCCGAGGCGGCGGTACCGCTGCGGTCCGGACTCGGGAGTTCCGCGACGGCGATCTGCGCCGGTCTGCTCGCGGCTCAGGCCATCCTGGAGCGCAGCCTCGCACCGGCCGACGCGCTGCGCATCGCGAGCGCGCTCGACGGGCATCCCGACAACGTCGCCGCCTGCCTGCTCGGCGGCGTGACCATCTCCGCCGGCGACGGGCTCGTGCGCCGCCTTCCGGCGCCGCAGCTCGCCGCGGTCATCTACTATCCCGGCACGGAGCAGGGGACAGAGGCGGCCCGGCGCGATCTCGCGCCGCAGATCGACCGGGCAGACGCCGTCTTCAACATCTCCCGCGCCAGCCTCTTCGTCTACGCGCTGACGCAGGGGGACCACGCCCTCTTGCGCGCGGCGTGCGAGGACAGGCTCCACGAATCGGTGCGTCTGCGCGGCCTGCCGTTCGCCCTGCAGGCGCGTGCGGCCGCGCTCGCTGCGGGAGCCTACGCGATGCCGCTCTCCGGCTCCGGCCCGAGCCTCCTCGCGCTCGCGCCGCAAGCGCGCGCCGAAGCGGTCGCGGCCGCTTTGCGAGAGGTCGCGGCAGGTGACAAGGCGGCGCGCATCATCCCGCTGGAGTTCGCAGAACAGGGCGCACAGGTCCTCTCTGGAGCTTAGGGCAGCGACGCGATGCGTCTCGCCAGCTCGAGGTCGCGCTCTGTCACGCCGCCCGCGTCGTGGCTTGCGAGCCGCACGCGCACCGTCCGGTAACGGATCTCGATGTCCGGGTGGTGACAGAGTTCCTCCGCGGCGGCACCCACGCGGTCAACGAAGGCCAGCGCAGCCGGAAAGCTCTCAAAGTCGAAGCTGCGACGCAGCTGGCTCGCGTCGCCCTCCCAGCCGGGGAGGTCGCGCAGGGCGGTCTCCACCTGCGCAGGCTCCAGCCGGGCAGGTCCCTCTTTCGACGCCTCCGCGAGCAGGCCGTCGAGGTCCAGGTGCCTTGTGCCCATGCGGACTCCGGATCCGTCGCGGGGCCAGCGGGAGGGATCGCGGTCACAGTAGATCTCCACACCGTTGCCGTCTGGATCGCGCAGATAGATCGCCTCGCTCACCCCGTGGTCGGAGGCGCCGTCGATCGGGTGGCGGGCCTGGGCGACCCGCAGGAGCGCAGTCGCGAGGTCGCGCCGCGTCGGATAGCGGATGGCCAGATGGTAGAGGCCCGTCGTCCCCGGTGGCGGCGCCGGCGCGCCCTTGCCGGCCCAGGTGTTGAGTCCGATATGGTGATGATAGCCGCCGGCGGAGATGAAGAGCGCCTCGTCCCCCCAGCGCTGCATCACCTGAAATCCCAGGATGCCGCAGTAGAAACGCTCCGCCCGTTCGAGGTCGGACACGGTGAGGTGCACATGGCCGATGTCGGTGCCGGCGGGGATGGTATACGCAGACAACATAAGCCCCCCTTCCCGTCTCACCTGATCGTAGACGGGGGCGGGTCGGCTCGCAAGGCGCCGCGCGGCGGCCTGTGCTATCATCTGTTCGCGACTGCGCGGCACCGAACGGAGGAGAATGCGGATGGTCATTTTGGCGACGCTCACCGGCACGGACACGGTCGGCGGCGGCTTCGGCCGCGCCGACCGCGTGGCCATCGCACGCCTTCAGCGCGAAGGAGGATTCCAGGTCGAGGAGATCCATGTAGGCTGGGGCGAGCAGCATGACCAGCACGCCGACGGGCTCCATCACGCGATGATCGCGAAGTTCCTGCAAGAGCAGGCCGTCGACAAGGTGGTCACAGGTCACATGGGCGAGGGCATGCAGCGGATGCTCAGTGCGATGAAGATCCCGGTGGTGCAGTTCCAGGGCCCGCTCGGCGAGGTCCTCGCGCAGGCGGCGGAGGCCTAGCCCGCCCAGGCACCGACATGACGCGCCCGCCTGCGGCACGAAGCCGCGGGCGGGCGCGTCGCTGCATCTCCGCCATCTGCTTGCCCTCTGGCGGGGCAGGGGGGCCCTAGACGCCGGGTGGCGGCGCGCCGAAGCCGGTCGCGGTCAGCGCTCCCGTCATGACCACCATCAGCAGCCAGGCGATGCCGCTGCGCGGGGAGTAGCGCTCCGCCGCGTAGCCGCCGAAGTATCCGACCACCGCGAACCCGACGTGCAGGAGAGTGTGCAGGACCGGATAGGCGTCCACGCGGCTGTAGAGTTCCGGCACCATCAGCACGAGCCCTGCCGCGCCGAGCAGAATGGTCGCGAAGAGCCAGAGCGGATCGCCCCATTCGCGCGGGCTTCGGCGCACATAGGCGATGCCGAGGACGCCGCCGCCGAAGAGCAGGAAGGCGTGCTCGAGGTGGTGCAATCCGAGCGGCGGGTCACCGATGCCGAGGGCGGCCGGAACCAGGATGTCCGCGGCCATCGCGACGACGAGGAGGCCGAGCCAAGGGACATTGCGCCTGGTCATCATGCTTCTCCCCCTTGGCCCGCGCTATGGCGCGCGCGCCATAGCGTCTCGAGCAGCACGCCGGTGAGGCCGACCAGCAGGATGACGACGAAGCCCGTCGCGATGTCTGCGAGGAAGGGGCCCGGAGCCGGCTGCACCGCTTCGCGGCGCGGGACGCCCTCGATCCCTCCCGCGTAGAACGTCAGGAGAAAACCGCCGAGGCCGACGAAGAACAGCCACTCCGCCGTCTTCGCGAACCGTCCGGGTGCGGCGCGCTCGCCCGCGAAGTGCGACGCGAAGCCGAGCACGAAGAGGAATACGCCGCCGAGCAGATAGGTGTGGAAGTGCGCGGGCACCCACAGGGTGTTGTGCAGCACGTCGTTGAAGGGGATCGTCGCATCGAGCATCGCCGCGGCGCCGCCGATCAACCATCCGAGGAGGCCGGCGACGAACATGGTGGAGCCGATGCGCCAGCGCATCGGGGAGCGGTAGACGAGCAGCAGCGCGCCGAAGATCGTTACGACCGTGGCCGGAATGGACGCGATGTAGGTGGAGCCCTCTCCGAAGAGCTGCAGCCAGGGCGCCTGCACGAAGTCCATGTAGAGGTGGTGCGGCCACGCCCACGGCACGAAGATCAGAGAGGTCGTCCAGGAGATCGCGTAGATCTTGTTCGTGTGCCACGGCCGCTGCGTGTAGTGCGGGAGCACCGCGTAGATCACGCCGGCCGAGACGTAGATCGTCAGGTTCGCGATCGTGTGGCCGAAGAAGTAGGTCAGGTTCTTGATCCAAAGGGGATCGATGGGGAAGTTCGGCGATGCCCAGCGCCCCAGCAGGGCGATCACCAGAATGGTGCCCGCGCTGACCGTCAGGATGCCGTCGATCGCCACCATCGTCGCTGCGATCACCGTGGGCGGGGCGACCTTACCGTCTGCGCGCCGCAGTCTCGGGATCAGGGTGTCGAGCGCCAGGCCGTTCAGGAGGCTGCCGTATTCGCGCACGATGCCTGCGAGGATGTCGAGGCAGTAGATCGCGAAGCCGATGCCGACGAAGAGCACGCCGAAGAAGAAGAGTCCGGTAGCCCACGCGGGCCACGTGGCGCCGACGAAGGGCAGGGGGTAGAGGAACGTCCAGCCCGGGGCGAACCCGCCGACGAGGACTGCGACGGCCGCGGCCAGCAGACCCCAGACGATCGCAGCCACGGCGAAGAGCAGCACCTCGACGCGCAGCGTCAGGTGTTCGCGCAGGAAATACCAGTGCGCAACCCCGGTCAGGAGGACGACCGTCGCGATCATCCCGGCGCCGTGCAGCGTCAAGAGGGCGTAGAACGTCTCGGGCGCGAGGTGCAAAAGGTTGCCTTGGGCGGCCTTCATGATGCCGCCGACCATGGCGAGGCCATAGATGGTGATGAGTCCGATCACGAGGCCGATGCCGACGACGCGACGCGGCGAGAGGCCGGCGTCCTCCGCGTGGAACTCCGTGCGCTCCAGCTGCCTTGCCAGCATCTCAGACACTCCCCTTCGCCGGGTACACGGTCAGCGTCTGGTGCATGTCCGAATGGCCCACGCCGCAGAACTCAAGGCAGCGGATCGTATACGTGCCAGGCGCAGAGAACGTGAAGTACATGACGTTCGTATAGTCCGGCATCGCCTGGACCTGCGCGACGAGCACGCCCTGCGGGCTATAGATGCCGAAGCCGTGGTTCACGTCGTCGGACGTGACGCGGAACTCGATCTGACGGCCGGCGGGAAGCCGGCTCGGCATGCTGAACGAGAACTGGCGGGCCCGTACCGTCACGACCATGGCCGGACGCTTCGCCGCGGCCGGCTGTGCCCAGGCGTAGGGAACCGTCCAGAGCGTGGCCGCGAACGCGGCGATGAGCAGTGTGCCGTAGAACCAGGCCCAGCTCTTGCGCAGCCGGTAGCCCCCCTTCGAGACGGCATCGTATGCATCCGGCCTGCGCGTGCTGCGCATCACCCACCAGAAGACCCCGATGACGATGGCTGTGAGGGCGACCCAGAGCACGAAGATCACCAGCTGTTTGCCTTCGAGCGGTACCATTGCAGTCCCCCCTGCATGACGCTGCGGACGCCCGCACCGCGGGCGAGAGGCCATATCAACCGTGGTGCATGGCGCCTTGCGCCGCCGTGACCTTGCGCACAGGGATCCTGTGATGCATACCAGCGGGGAGTGCTGCGACGCCGCGCGGCGGGTGCTGCCCGTTGACGCCTGCCTCCAGCAAAGCCGAGGGCCCCGGCTCGCCGTCGGCGAACCGGGGCCCGTCTGTGCCTGGCGGCTAGCCCTGCACGACCGGGCCGGCCGCGAGGATCTCCGCGTCCAGGTCGAACCGCTTCGCGTTCTCCAGGAACTTGCGCGCCAGCGCGTTCGCCGCGGCATCGTAGGCGGCTTTGTCCTGCCAGGTGCCGCGCGGGCTGAGGACCTCCGACGGCACGCCGGGGCACGCCGTGGGCATCTCCAGCCCGAATACGGGGTGGCGCTCGTAGGTGGCGTGCTTCAGCGCACCGCCGATCGCCTGATCGACCATCGTCCGCGTGTAGTGCAGGTTCATGCGCCGCCCGACGCCGTAGGGGCCGCCGGTCCAGCCGGTGTTGACGAGGTAGACGTCGACCCCGTGGCGCTGGATCCGCTCGCCCAGCTGGCGGGCGTAGACCTGCGGGGCAAGCGTCCAGAACGGCTCGCCGAAGCAGGTTGAGAAGGTCGGGACCGGTTCGGTGACACCGCGCTCGGTGCCGGCCAGCTTCGACGTGTAGCCAGCGAGGAAGTGGTACATGGCCTGCGCGTGGCTGAGACGGCTGATCGGCGGCAGCACGCCGCTCGCGTCGGCCGTCAGGAAGACGATCGTCGTCGGCTGGCCCCCGACGCCGGGGATCACGGCGTTCGGGATGTACTCGACGGGGTAGGCGGCGCGCGTGTTCTCCGTGTACTCCTGCGAGGCGTAGTCCGCCATGCGGGTCGCATCGTCCACGACGACGTTCTCGAGTACGGTCCCGAAGCGGATGGCGTTCCAGATCTGCGGCTCCGCCTGCTGCGAGAGGTTGATGCACTTCGCGTAGCAACCGCCCTCGAAGTTGAAGACGCCGTGGTCGGACCAGCCGTGTTCGTCGTCGCCGATCAGGCTGCGCTTGGGGTCCGCCGAGAGGGTCGTCTTGCCTGTGCCGGAAAGGCCGAAGAAGAGAGCGACGTCGCCGGCGGCGCCGACGTTGGCGGAGCAGTGCATCGGCATCACGCCCGCGTAGGGCAGACGCGTATTGAGCACCGTGAAGATGCTCTTCTTCATCTCGCCGGCGTACTGCGTGCCGCCGATCAGGACCACATTTTCCTCGAAGTCGATGATCACGAAGGTCTCGGAGTTCGTCCCGTCGACCGAGGGGTCTGCGTGGACGCCCGGCGCCGAGAGGATGGTGAATTCGGGGCGGTGGATCTGCAGCTGCTCCGGCGTTGGACGCAGGAAGAGCTGGTGGACGAAGAGACTGTGCCAGGCGTACTCGGTGACGACGCGCAGCGGCATCCGGTAGTCCGCGTCCGCGCCGGCGAAGCCGTTGAAGACGTAGTGGTCGCGTTCCGAGAGGTGCGCGAGCACCTTTCGCTTCAGCCGCTGGTAGTGTTCCGGGGAGATCGGCTGGTTGACCTTGCCCCAGCTGATTTCGTAGCGGCTGCCCGGGCGCTGCACGACGAACTTGTCCTTCGGGGACCTCCCGGTGTACTGGCCGGTCGTCGCCCTCAGTGCGCCGTCGCTCGTCAGCACCGCCTCGCCGCGACGCACGGCGTGCTCAACGAGATCAGCCGGCGAAAGGTCGACGAATGCCCGGTCTCCGCGCCCGATTCCCAAGGCTTCCAATTCTCTCGTGTCGAGCAATCCGCGCCCTTCTTCCATACGTTATCGCACGAGTGCAAGGGCGCCCTGCATGGGCCCCTTGGCCGTACGTGCACGGGGCTATTTTACACGAATTGCCGATCAGGTGATATGCCATGGGCACATTGCCGATTGGTCCAGATTCTACCGGCGAGGATGGACGGCCGGTGCGCGCATGGACCTGGCGGCCTGGCGCACCGTAACCCGGGGAGGGAGACCATGGCCGACCTCGTCTCACGCTCGGTCGTGCTCAGCCGCGGCACGACCTTTCTCATCACGAACGGACGCGGGGACATCAGCGAAGGCGACCAGGGCTTCTACGCGGGAGATCATCGACTTCTGTTCCGGTATGAATGGCGCGTCGCGGGCCGGCGGCCGACGCCGCTCGGCGGGCGCGCGATCGAGGCCAACCGCGCGCAATATTTTGCGGCCGTTCCCGCATACCGGCGCAGCGAGGAAGGCGGCATCGTGCTCGAGCGCGAGATCCAGCTGCAGGAGGGCGTCCTGCACGACCTCGTGCGCCTGCGCAACTACGGCTCGCACGATGTGGACGTTCCGCTCGAGCTGCGTGCCGGCGCGGACTTCGCGCACATCTTCAGCGTCAAGCGCCGGGTGCTCGGGGAGACCTCCGCGCAGATCGGCAACGGGGCGACGCCGCGGCGCGACGGGCAGGAGGACCTCGTCTTCGCGGCGCCCGAGGATCTCTCTCCGCTCGGTGTGCACCTGCATTTCTCGGTCCCGCCGCAGGATCTTTCCGAGCCGGGCGGCAGGCTCAGCTTCAAGATCAGCGCCCCCGCCGGTGGCTGCGGGACACTCAGCGTGGAGTGCGCCGCCCTGCCGCGCACGCCCGCCGAAGCGCGTGCCAAGGCTCCGGGCGCGCGGCTGATCGGCCCGCAGATCGAGGCGCGCGGCCCGCTCGGGCCGATGTTCGAGCGGGCTTACGCCCGTGCGCTGCGCGACCTGCACGCGCTCGCGATCCGCGGGCGCTCGATCGGCCTCACGGACGGTGACGCGGCCGTCGCCTATGCCGCCGGCATTCCGTGGTACATTGCGCTGTTCGGTCGCGACGCGCTGCTCACGAGCCGCATGACCCTCTACGCCATGCCGCACTACGGAGCAGGCTCGCTCCACGCGCTGGGCCGGATGCGCGGAACGCGCGTCGATCCCGCGACCGAGGAGGCGCCGGGGAAGATTCTCCACGAGTTCCGCCCGCAGGTGGACCCGCGCGAGACGAACGCCATTCCGGGCTTTCCCTACTACGGCTCGGTGGACGCGACGCCGCTCTTTCTGATCGCGCTCGAAGAGCAGGTGCGCTGCGCGGGGCAGGAGGGTCTCGTCCACGATCTCCTGCCTGCCGTGCGCGGCGCAGTCGGCTGGCTGGACGACTACGGCGACGCGGACGGCGACGGCTACCTCGAGTATCAGCGGCAGGGACGTTACGGGCTCGCGAACCAGGGCTGGAAGGACTCCTGGGATGCGGTGCACTTCCGCGACGGTTCCCTCGCGCAGGGCCCGATCGCCCTCGTCGAGGTCCAGGGCTATCTCTATCTGGCGCGCCTCTCCGCGGCGCGCCTGTTGGAGGGCGTCGGCGACCGGGACGCCGCGGTGGAGCAGCGACGCAAGGCGCGCGCGCTGCGCCGCCGCTTTCACCGGGATTTCTGGATGCCGGAGCGCCGCTTCTACGCGCTTGGCCTCGACGGGGAGAAGCGCCGCATCGACGCCCTCTCGTCGAACGGCGGGCAGGTTCTCTGGACCGGCATCGCGCCGCGGCAGGCCGCGGACGACATCGCGCGAGCGGTGCTCGAGGATCCGCTCTACAGCGGGTTCGGCGTACGCACGCTCGGGGCGGGGGAGGGGCGCTACAACCCGATCTCCTACCACAACGGCTCCGTCTGGCCGCATGACAACGCCCTCATCGCGGAGGGGCTCCTGCGCTACGGACATGTCGCGCCGGCCATGCATCTCCTGCAGTCGCTGATCTGGGCGACCTCGGTGCGCATCGACCGACGCCTGCCGGAGCTCTTTGCCGGCTTCTCGCGCGAGGAGACGAGCGAGCCCGTCGCATACCCCTCCGCTTGTCCCGTGCAGGCCTGGGCCGCAGCCGTGCTGCCGCATGCCGTGGCGCTGATGCTCGGCATCAGCGTGGAGAAGGGAGTCGTGCGCCTCTCGCCGGCCCTGCCGGAAGGACTCGAGGAACTTTCGGTCTCGGGCCTCACGGCGCTCGGGGAGTCGCTGGACGTCGTGCTCTCCCGAGACCGCCAGGGACGGGTGCGCACGCGCGTAGCGGCCCCGCACGGCATGCGCGTTGCGGTGCGCCGCGCACACTAGCGGGGCCAGGGCCCACGGGATGGTTTGCGGCTGTGGCTAGACGCGGAGCGGCATCAGGCCGCTGCGCAGCATGGTCTGGTACAGGCCGAGCACCGCCTCCACCATCTGCCGCACGTGGAATCGACGCACCGCCCGCATGCGCGCGGCTGCGCCAAGTCGGCGGGCCAGCACCGGATTGCCGAGCAGCAGCGCGATGCGGTCGGCGAGCTCGGCCTCGTCGTCCGAGGCGACAACGAACCCGTCGACCCCGTCGCGCACGAATTCCGGCATGCCGCCGACGCGGCTCACCACCACCGGGCGCGCGGAGGCCATCCCCTCGAGCGCCGCAATCCCAAAAGGCTCGTCAAAGCGCGACGGGTAGACGACCACGCGCGAACTGGCGAAGGCCTGCGGCATCTCGGCCCAGGGAATCGCACGCAGCTCCACCGCGCCATCCAGGCCGAGCCGCTGGATCTCGTCGCGCACCGCCGCAACCTCCTGCGCCTGCCGCGACGCGAAGTCGACGATGCGGCCCGTTCCGGCCAAGAGCAGCCGCGCCTGCGGCAACCCGCGGCGCACGCGGGCGAGCGCGCGCACGACGAGCAGGCTGCCCTTGTCGAGGCTGAGCCGCGCCGGGTGAAAGACGCGCAGCGGCGCGTCGGGGTGGGGGGGCTCGGTCGTCCAGCGACTGGGGTCGATGCCGTGATGCATCACCTGGATGCGCTCGCGCGGGTATCCCATGTCCGCCAGCGCATCGGCGAGATAGCGGCTCACGGCGATGATGCGATCCCAGACGTCGGCGTGCCGCAGGAACGAGATGCCCATCGGATCGCGCCAGACGTTATGGGCGGTGAGCACGACCGGCAGACGGCGCTCTTCCTTGATTTCCCGCACTACTTCGGCGTGGGGCTCCGAGAAGTAGTGCATGTTGTGGGCATGCAGCAGATCCGGTCTCGCACGGTCGATGAAGCGTCGCAGCGCCGACTTGAGTTCTTCTCGGGGAACGGTTGAGTCCGGCCGCAGGAGTGTGGAGCGCTGCACGTCGATGCCGCGATGTTGTCGCGGTTCCTCGTCGGCATCTGCGCCGACCAGCGCGTGCACCGCATGTCCGCGCCGCGCGAGCGAAGCCCCCAGTTCCTCGAGGTGCGTCTCAACGCCCCCGACCACCGGCGGAAACGCCCAGTGCAGCATAGCGATCCGCATGCGACAGCCACCTTTCATGAAAGTGGGTCCGGCGACGAACGCTAGTCTTCGCGTTCCGGCCGGTGTTCAACACCGGGACTGGAGCGTGCGCCTCCGGTCCTTCCCTTTCCTGACTGGGCTGGTCTACAATGTCGGTGGGATTCCGTCCCATCGAAACGAAATCTGCCTGAGGAGGAGATCATCCCTTGCGCTACGAACTGCCGCCGCTGCCCTACGCCTACGACGCCCTGGAGCCGCACATCGACGAGCAGACGATGAAGCTGCACCATGACCTGCACCACAAGAGCTACGTCGACGGCCTGAACAAGGCGCTCGACCAGCTGCAGGCCGCCCGCGAGAGCGGGGACTTCGGCCTTGTGAAGCACTGGGAGCGCGAGGCTGCGTTCCACGGCTCCGGCCACTTCCTGCACAGCGTCTTCTGGCAGAACATGGGCCCGGGGATGGGCGGGGAGCCGAGCGGCGCACTGCGCAGCCAGATCGAGAAGGACCTCGGCTCCTACGAAGCGTTCAAGAAGCAGTTCTCCGCCGCTGCGGGCGCCGTCGAAGGGTCCGGTTGGGCGATGCTCGTCTGGGAGCCGAACGCCGGCCAGCTCGAGGTGCTGACGGCAGAGAAGCACCAGAACCTCACGCAGTGGGGCGTAAGGCCGCTGCTGGTGCTCGACGTCTGGGAACACGCCTACTACCTCCGGTACCAGAACAGGCGCCCGGCCTACGTGGAGGCCTGGTGGAACGTCGTCAACTGGAACGACGTCGCCTCCCGGTTCGCGACGGCCAAGGCCTGAAGCGCTGGCGAGCGCGGCCCCGGGGAGTTGTCCCCGGGGCCGCGCTCTGCATGCATCCCGCGGTGAATTGTCGCAGGCGGGCGCGACGGCTAGACTTTGCCACAAGAGGAGTGATGGGTTGCGCAGGCAACGGTTGCTCGAGGCCCTGCAATCCGCGGTGGAACCCTTGGCAGGCGCGTACCTGGCCGAGCTGTTCGGCGTCTCCAGGCAGGTCATCGTCCAGGATGTGGCGCTTCTGCGCGCCGAAGGCCACCTGATCGAGTCGACCGTGCGGGGTTACCGCCTCAGCCGCGTCTCGCTCGGCGTCCGCGACGCCTTCGGCGTGCTGCACGGGCCGGACGTGACCGAGACGGAACTCAACGCGCTCGTGGACCTCGGCATCACCGTCATCGACGTCGTCGTCTACCATCCCATCTACGGCGAACTGCGCGGCGGACTCGACCTCCAGTCGCGGCGCGACGTGTCCCAGTTCATGCAGCGCCTGCACGAGGAGGAGACGACGCTGCTCAGCACGCTCACGCACGGCGCGCACGTGCACACGGTCGAAGCCAGGGACCGCGAACTGCTCACGGCCGGACGGTCTGCGCTTCGGCAGCTCGGGATCCTGAACGAAGACTGAGTGCATAGACAGCTGCGGCAACCGCGAACCCGACGTAGTACGCGAGATCCGCCCCCCCGAGCGCCTTCGCGATCGGACCCTCGTAGACGGCCTGCGACATGAACGGGATCGAGACGAGCAGGCCCACGGCGAACGCATAGATGCCGGGCAGGACCGCGCGCTCGCCGCGGCTGCGTCGCGCCGCGGCGTCCACCAGCACGACGCCGAGCCAGGGTGCCACCCAGTAGGACAGGAGCAGCAGGAAGTTCTCGTAGTAGCCCGCGAAGCCCCGCGCACCCAGGTACGCGAGGACCGCACCGAGCACGCCGACCAC